>NZ_JAMYUA010000005.1:0-251687 GCF_040322715.1 Mesorhizobium sp. M0106
CCCCCCCCCCCCCCCCCCCCCCCCCCCCCCCCCGCCCCCCCACCCCCCCCCCCCCGCCCGCCGGCCGCGGGGGCCCCCCCCCGGCGAGGTCGCACCGACCCCACCCCGCGTCACAAAATGCCGCCATGCGGCAATTTGCTCCGCGACCCTCCCCTCAAGGGGGAGGGTTTACCCCGTTGACGGCGTGAACCGCGCCACCAGCGTGTGGTTCTCTGCCGCATAGGTGAACCGGACGTGGGTGACGGGGTGCTCGGCGCTCCATGTCCGCCGCTCGATCACCAGGCACGGGGCACCGGTCTCGATGTCGAGCGCCGCCGCGATGTGCTTTTCGGCGGCAACGGCGCGAATGCGATGCTCGGCGGCACTCCACGGCACGCGCCCGATCAGCCACGGACCGGGCGCGGTGTCGAAAAACGCCTCTTCGGCGGCCTCCGGCACGGCAGCCAGGTTGATCAGCCGCTGCTCGTGGGCGAACGGCCTCTTGCCGGCGAAATGCCGGCATTCCAGCACCAGCACCGGCCCGGCGACGTCGAGTTCCAGCAGGGCGCGGTCGTCGGCGCTGCTGCGCCTTCTGTCTCGCGCCATGCGCTCATAGCGGTAGGGCAGGCCAAGTGCCTCGACCTCGATCCGGATGTCGTGGATTTCGAGAACGGCTGCCTGCGACTGCGGCCGGCGGACAAAACTGCCCGAACGACGCCGGCGCTCGATCAGCCCGGCCTTGGCCAGTTGCGACAGCGCCTTGTTCACTGTCATGCGCGAACAATTGTATTCGGCCGTCAGTTCATGCTCGAACGGAATGCGGTGGCCGGGCGCCCAGGCACCCGACAGGATCCGGTCGCTGATGTCCGACAGGATGCGCTGGTGCAGCGAAAGAACCTCGCCGCCGTCCGCGCTTCCAGAATCCGCGCTTATTGTCCCGATCATGCTCATGCCGAAAGCGCCGTTATCACCTTGCGGAAGCGCTCGGCGATGGCATCGCGCCTGGCGTGCATGCCGCCGCTGACCAGTTTCCTGCCATGCACCCAGACGCAATCGACCTTGGTGCCGTTGGCAAAAATCCAGGCATCAAGGATTGCATCGCCCGTCTTGCCGGCCAGCGATGGATGCTTGCCGTCGAGCGAGACGAAATCGGCCGAGGCACCTGCTGCGATCTGCGAGAGGCCGGCGCCCAGCGCGGCACTGCCGCCATCGAGCGCGGCATCGAACAAAGCACGGCCGGTCGAGCCGCCGGCCACCGCCAGCACGTTGCGGGCGCGGTGGGCGAGGCGCTGCGAATATTCGAGCTGCCGCAACTCGTCCGGCAGGCCGATCAGTACGTTTGAATCCGAGCCGATGCCGAAGCGGCCGCCATGCTGCATGAACAAGGACGCGGCAAAGGTGCCGTCGCCGAGATTGGCCTCGGTGATCGGGCAGAGACCGGCAACGGCGCCGCTTTTCGCCAAATCGGTCGTCTCGGTGTCAGTCATGTGGGTGGCGTGGATGAGACACCAGCGCCGGTCGACCTTGGCGTTGGCAAGCAGCCATTCGACCGGCCGCGCCCCGGACCAGGCAAGGCAGTCCTCGACCTCCTTCATCTGCTCGGCGATGTGGATGTGGATAGGCCCCTCCGGCGCCATCACCGTGATGTTTTCCAGTTCCTCCGGTGTCACCGCACGCAGGCTGTGCGGGGCGACGCCCACGACGCCTTGATTCAGCGCGCGAATGGATTCGCGGCATTTCTCAACAAGCCGCGAGAACTGGTTCACATCGTTGATGAACCGGCGCTGGCCTTCATTTGGCGCAGCGCCGCCGAAAGAGGAATGCGCGTAGAAGACGGGCAGCAAAGTCAGCCCGATGCCTGTCTCGGACGCTGCGGCAACGATGCGCTGCGCCATCTCGGCGATGTCAGTATAGGGCCGGCCGTCACGGTCGTGGTGGAGATAGTGAAACTCGCCGACGCGCGAGAACCCGGCCTCCAGCATCTCGACATAGAGCTGGGCCGCGACCGCCTCGACCTGGTCCGGCGTCATCGACAGCGCGAAACGGTACATCACCTCGCGCCAGCTCCAGAAACTGTCGGCAGAAGGGCCGCGCAATTCAGCAAGGCCGGCCATGCCGCGCTGGAAGGCATGGCTGTGCAGGTTCGGCATGCCGGACAAAAGGATGGCACGGCGCTCGTCGCCAGGCAGGAGCGAGGTATTCGCCTCGACCGTGGCGATCCTGCCGTCGGAGATGACGATCCGCACATTGCTGTGCCAGCCGTCGGGCAGAAGCGCCTGTTCCGCAAAGATTGCTGTCACGTTTTTCTCCAAATCCCGGTCTGCCGTGCGATGATAGCGCTTGCAGTGCCTTTTCATATGTATATACATAATCGTCACCTATTGAAACGGAAAAGATGATGGCTGCAGAGAGCAAAAGCCGGGCAGGGGAGGTTCGCCTCTGGCGCAATGCGCGCCTCGCGACCATGGCCGAAAGCAGCCCCGGGTCAGGCGTTGTCGAGCACGGTGCAATCGCCGTGCGCAACGGCCGGATCGTCTATGCTGGGCCGGAAGCCGACATGCCGGCAGCACTTAGCAAAGGCGCCGAGGCGATCGACTGCGAAGGCCGCTGGATCACGCCCGGCCTGATCGACTGCCACACTCATCTGGTCCACGCCGGTAACCGTGCCAATGAATTCGAGATGCGGCTGGCCGGCGCTAGCTATGAAGAGGTTGCCAAGGCCGGCGGCGGCATCGTTTCCTCGGTCAAGGCACTGCGCGCCGCCAGCGAGGACGAGCTGGTCGCCCAGTCGCTGCCGCGCCTCGATGCGCTGATCGCCGAAGGCGTCACCACCGTCGAGATCAAATCCGGCTACGGTCTCGACCTCGAAAACGAGCAGAAGTCACTGCGCGCCGCACGACGGCTGGGCGGTGAGCGGCCGGTGACGGTCAGGACCACTTTCCTCGGCGCTCATGCACTGCCGCCCGAAGCAAAAGGCGACAAGGACGCCTTTATCGATCTTGTCGCCAACGAGATTTTGCCGGCCGTCGCTGCCGAGGGCCTGGCCGATGCCGTCGACGGTTTTTGCGAAGGCATTGCCTTTTGGCCGGAGCAGATCGCCCGCGTGTTCGATGCCGCGAAGGCGGCGGGCCTGCCGGTCAAGCTCCATGCGGACCAGCTGTCCAATCTGCATGGCGCCGAACTTGCGGCGCGCTATGGTGCGCTATCGGCCGACCACCTCGAATACACCGACGAGGCGGGTGCGGCGGCGATGGCGAAGGCCGGAACCTTGGCGACCATCCTGCCCGGCGCCTACTACTTCATCCGCGAGACCAAAAAGCCGCCGATCGCCTTGTTTCGCCAGCATGGCGTCAGGATGGCCGTTGCCACCGACAACAATCCCGGCACGTCGCCGCTGACCTCGCTGCTGCTGACCATGAACATGGCCGCGACATTGTTTGGCCTGACCGTCGATGAATGCCTTGCCGGCGTTACCCGCGAGGCTGCCCGCGCGCTCGGGCTGCTTGGACAGACCGGCACGCTGGAGGCCGGAAAATCCGCCGATCTGGCGATCTGGAACGTCGAGCGCCCGGCCGAACTCGTCTACCGCATGGGCTTCAACCCGCTGCATGCCCGCATCTGGAGGGGACAATGACCGAACTCAAGCTAAGGCCGGGCAATGCCACGCTGGCCGATTGGCGCGCCATCTATCGCGGCGCCGCACTGAGGCTCGACCATGCCTGTCGGCCGAAGATCAAGGCCAGCGCCGAGGCCGTCGCCAGGATCGTTGCCAAGGGCGAGCCGGTCTATGGCATCAATACCGGCTTCGGCAAGCTGGCCAGCGTCCGCATCCCCGCCGCCGATCTGGAAACGTTGCAGCGAAATATCGTGCTGTCTCATGCCGCCGGCGTCGGCGAGCCGATGCCCGTCGCAATCTGCCGGCTGATGATGGCGCTGAAGCTGGCCAGCCTGGCACAG
The DNA here is from genome assembly GCF_040322715.1 of Mesorhizobium sp. M0106. NCBI lineage: Bacteria > Pseudomonadati > Pseudomonadota > Alphaproteobacteria > Hyphomicrobiales > Phyllobacteriaceae > Mesorhizobium > Mesorhizobium sp. M0106. The sequence goes on from NZ_JAMYUA010000005.1 coordinate 3,937, forward strand.
GGCGCCTCCGGCGTGCGGCCGCGGACGATCGAGCTGATCGAGGCGATGCTGGCCAACGACGTTATCCCCGTGGTGCCGGCGCAAGGCTCGGTCGGCGCTTCCGGCGACCTTGCGCCGCTGTCGCACATGACCGCCGTGATGATCGGCGTCGGCGAGTGCTTTACCCCGCATGGCCGCTTTCCTGCCAAGGTCGCCTTCGTTTCGCACGGCCTGGAGCCGGTGACACTGGGCGCCAAGGAAGGCCTGGCGCTGCTCAACGGTACCCAGTTTTCGACCGCCTATGCGCTTGCCGCTTTGTTCGAGGCGGAAGTGCTCTACCAGTCGGCACTGGTCGCCGGCGCGCTGTCGACCGATGCCGCCAAGGGCTCCGACGCTCCGTTCGATCCACGCATCCATCTGCTCAGGAAACATCGTGGCCAGATCGAGACGGCCGAGGCGTTGCGCAATTTGATGGCCGGCAGCGCCATCCGTGAATCGCACCGCGTCGGCGACGAGCGCGTGCAGGATCCGTATTGCCTGCGCTGCCAGCCGCAGGTGATGGGCGCAGCACTCGACGTGCTCCGCAAGGCCGCCGAGACGCTCGGCACCGAGGCCAACGGCGTCACCGACAATCCGCTGATCTTTGCCGAGGACGACTCCGCACTTTCGGGCGGCAATTTCCATGCCGAGCCGGTCGCCTTCGCCGCCGACATGATCGCACTCGCCGTCTGCGAGATCGGCTCGCTGTCGGAGCGGCGCATCGCCATGCTGGTCGACCCGGCGCTGTCGGGCATGCCGGCCTTTCTCACGCCCAAGCCGGGTCTGAATTCCGGTTTCATGATCCCTCAGGTCACGGCGGCAGCACTGGTTTCTGAAAACAAGCAAAAGGCCTATCCGGCCAGCGTCGATTCGATCCCGACCTCGGCCAACCAGGAAGACCACGTCTCGATGGCGGCGCATGGCGCGCGCCGCCTCATCGGCATGGTCGAGAATGCGACGGCCGTCATCGGCATCGAATTGCTGGCCGCCGCGCAAGGCTGCGATTTCCACGCACCGCTGGCCTCGAGCGCGGCACTGGAGGCGGTGCGCCGGCTGGTCAGGGCAGAGGTGCCCCATCTCGACAACGACCGGCACTTCCACCCCGACATGGAGAAGGCCATCGCCATGATACGCAGCGGCGCGGCGGTGAAGGCCGCGGGTGCGGTGAAACTGCCGGGCGTTGCGTCATGAGGCGGTGTACCGTGACAGGTCGCGTTCTGTCCTGCCGGACATCTCCCCCTCCAGGGGGGAGATTGGCTGTCGTCTCGGCTTTCGCCAATCTCCAGCGTTGCAGGACTGAGCGAGGCGCCGAAGCTGCCAATCTCCCCACTAGAGGGGGAGATGTCCGGCAGGACAGAGGGGGGCGCTGTCCCGCCGACCTCACCCCGGCAACACCGAAACTTTCAAATCCAGAAACAAAAAACCCGCCTCAAAGGCGGGTCGTCGGGCCGAATCAGCACTGTATCGAAATTAGTAGCATAGCTGCCGGCACAAAGCAAGAACAAAATGCATTCCGACCGGCAAAAAGCGAGGTCGGTGTTCCCGGACGATTGCAAGGTCGCGTTCCTTCGCGCCCCCCTCTGCCCTGCCGGGCATCTCCCCCACGAGGGGGGAGATCGGCAGCTGCGGCGCCTCGCTCTGTCCTGCAACGTTGGAGAATGGCGAAAGCCGGTCTGACGGCCAATCTCCCCCCTCGTGGGGGAGATGTCCGGCAGGACAGAGGGGGGCGCCGTAGAGCTCCAACGCGGGAGAATCTTCTATGACCTCGCCCTCCTGGCTCACCGTCACCCAAGGCACAGCACCCCTGCTGGTTTCGATCCCGCATACCGGCATCGATCTCGCCGGCCTCGATAGCCGGCTGGTCTCGCCCTGGCTCGGCCGCCGTGACGCCGACTGGTGGATCGACAAGCTTTATGACTTCGCCGAGAGCCTCGGCGCGACGGTTGTGCATACGGCGATTTCGCGCACCGTTATCGACGTCAACCGCGATCCGTCCGGCGTTTCGCTCTATCCCGGCCAGACGACGACTGGGCTCTGCCCGACAGAGACCTTTGACGGCGATCAGCTCTACCGCAAGGGTGAAGAGCCGGGACAGTCGGAGATCGACGAACGCCGCGAGAAGTTCTTCGTACCCTATCATGCCGCTCTGCAGGCCGAGATCGACAGGCTGCGCGCTTTGCATGAGAAGGTCGTCGTCTATGACTGCCATTCGATCCGCTCCGTGCTGCCGCGCCTTTTCGAAGGCAAATTGCCGGTCTTCAATCTCGGCACCAATGACGGCAAGAGCGCCGATCCGACGCTGCAAGCGACGGTTGGCCAGATCCTCGCCGAAACCGGCGAGAGCTTCGTCGTCAACGGGCGCTTCAAGGGCGGCTGGATCACGCGCCATTTCGGCCAGCCGCAAGCCGGCGTCCACGCGCTGCAGATGGAACTCTCCAACCGCGGCTACATGCGCGAGCCCGAAGGCAAGGGCGAACCGGATAACTGGCCGGTGCCTTACGAGGCCGAATTCGCGGCGCCGATCTGCGTCACGCTGAAGAAGATCCTGGAAACCGCGATCGCCTGGGCCGAACGCTGACGCGCGGTGCACCTCACTCGAAAGGGACAATCATGACCGATCCTCGCCACAACATCCGTGAAGTGCGCAGCCCGCGCGGCAGCGAGCTCAACGCCCGCACCTGGCTGACGGAAGCGCCGTTGCGCATGCTGATGAACAATCTCGACCCAGACGTCGCCGAAAACCCCAACGAGTTGGTGGTCTATGGCGGCATCGGCCGGGCGGCGCGCACCTGGAACGATTTCGACCGCATCGTTGCCTCGCTGAAGACGCTTGGCGGCGACGAGACGTTGTTGGTGCAATCGGGCAAGCCGGTCGGCGTGTTCCGCACTCATCCTGACGCCCCGCGCGTGCTGATCGCCAATTCCAACCTGGTGCCGCACTGGGCGACATGGGAGAAATTCAACGAGCTCGATAGAAAGGGCCTGATGATGTACGGCCAGATGACGGCCGGCTCGTGGATCTACATCGGCACGCAAGGCATCGTGCAGGGCACCTACGAGACCTTCGTCGAGGCCGGCCGCCAGCACTATGGCGGCAATCTCAGGGGCAAGTGGATCCTGACCGGCGGTCTCGGCGGCATGGGCGGTGCCCAGCCGCTCGCCGCGGTGATGGCCGGCGCCTGCTGCCTGGCCGTCGAATGCGATCCCGACCGCATCGATTTCCGGCTCCGCACCCGCTATGTCGATGAGCGCGCCGACACGCTCGACGAGGCTCTGGAAAAGATCGAGCGCTGGACCAAAGCCGGTGAGGCGAAATCGGTTGGCCTGGTCGGCAACGCCGCCGACATCCTGCCGGAACTGGTGCGGCGCGGCGTGCGCCCCGACATCGTCACCGACCAGACCTCGGCGCATGACCCGCTCAATGGCTATCTGCCCAAGGGCTGGTCGCTGGCCGAGTGGCGCGAGAAACGCACCTCCGACCCGAAGGCCGTTGAAAGAGCTGCCCGCGCGTCGATGCGCGAGCATGTCGAGGCGATGGTGGCGTTCTGGAATGCCGGCGTGCCGACGCTCGACTACGGCAACAACATCCGCCAGGTGGCGAAGGAGGAGGGGTTCGAGAATGCTTTTGCCTTCCCGGGTTTCGTGCCGGCCTATATCCGTCCGCTGTTTTGCCGCGGCATCGGCCCGTTCCGCTGGGCAGCGCTTTCCGGCGATCCCGAGGATATCTACAAGACCGACGCCAAGGTGCGCGAGCTGACCCCCGGCAACACCCATCTGCACAACTGGCTCGACATGGCGCGTGAGCGCATCGCCTTCCAGGGCCTGCCGGCGCGCATCTGCTGGGTCGGCCTTGGCGACCGCCATCGGCTCGGCCTCGCCTTCAACGAGATGGTCGCCAGGGGCGAACTGAAGGCGCCGGTGGTCATCGGCCGCGATCACCTCGATTCCGGCTCGGTCGCCTCGCCGAACCGCGAGACGGAGGCGATGAAGGACGGCTCCGATGCCGTCTCCGACTGGCCGTTGCTCAATGCCTTGCTCAACACGGCGTCCGGCGCCACCTGGGTGTCGCTGCACCATGGCGGCGGCGTCGGCATGGGCTTTTCGCAGCATGCCGGCATGGTCATCGTCGCCGACGGCACGCCCGAGGCGGCCAAGCGCCTGGAGCGGGTTCTGTGGAACGATCCGGCGACCGGCGTCATGCGCCACGCCGATGCCGGCTATGACATCGCGATCGAGTGCGCCCGGGAGAACCAGCTCAACCTGCCCGGCATTTTGGGCTGAGCCGCGCCTTGCGCATCCTTCGGGCAGCCGAATACCGCTCGATGCCGTGGAAGAACGGCGGCGGGGTGACGACGGAGATTGCCGTCTCGCCGCCAGGTGCCGGGCTCGACGATTTCGACTGGCGCGTCTCGATGGCGCTGGTCGAGGGCGGCGGCCCATTTTCCGGATTTGCCGGCGTCGACCGGACCTTGGCGTTGCTGGAAGGCGAGGGCATGATCCTCGACATCGCCGGCCGGCTACCGGTCGAAATCATCAAGGCTTCCGCACCGCTTGCCTTTCCGGCCGACGTGCCGACGCAAGCCACGCTGATCGCCGGTCCGATCACCGACCTCAACGTCATGACCCGCCGCGCCCGGGCGATCCACACGGTCGAGCGCCTGCTGATTTCGGCTCCGACGGAGATCCAGGCCGAAGCCGATGAAACACTCATCCTGTGCGTCGACGGCGAACTCAGCGTGGCCGGCGCGGCGCCCATGCAGCTTGGGCCGCTCGACGCGCTGTTGCTCGGGGCGCAAGCGCCGGAACTGCGCCTGGATCCGGTCCGGCCGGCCATGCTGTTCGTGATCCGCATCGACCGCATTGCCGGCAACGATTAACGTCTGTTTCCAAACATGATCGTGACGCCGGCCAAATATCGCGTAAGCTGGTCGCTGCATCACGAAAAAGCCTGAATCTTCCGCCGATCAGAAGCCGAAACGATGCTCATAGTGCCCGCCTGGAAGTTGTCGAAAGACGGCATCTTGTCGTGGTGCGGAAACAAACTTTCGGCCAAGTGTTGCGATGCAACCAATTGCATTTGGACCGGTTTTAGGGACATTGCCGTGGCGGTGACGCCGCACTGCGTCCCCAACACGGAACCTTAGATGAATATCCAGACCAATCTCGCACAGATCGAAAAGACGAGCGCCAGCTTCCCGGCTGTCACCGACGTGCCGATACGCTCCAATTTCCTGCCGGAAGATCGGCTGCGCGCTTTGGGCGCAGCCCTTGCCAATGGCGACGCCAAGGACTTGTTCGGTCTGACGCCTTTCGATTTTCAGGCGCGCATCCGCGAAAGCGCCAGGAAAATTCTCGATGTCTACCGTTCCACCAACGCTGCCCAGGCGAGGGGCGAAACGATCACGCCCGCGGCGCAGTGGCTGCTCGACAACAACTACCTGGTCGAGGAGACCATTTTTCAGGTCAAGCGCGACCTGCCGCGCCGCTTCTACCGCCAGTTGCCGACGCTGAAACTGTCGGATGGATCCAGCGTGCCGCGCGCACTGGCGGTCGCGTGGACCTATGTCGCCCATTCCGACAGTTCCGTCTCGTCGGCCATGTTCAAGGCGATCGTCGAAGGCTTCCAGTCCATCGAGCCGCTGAAGATTGGCGAATTATGGGCGCTGCCATCGCTGCTGCGCTTCGTCCTGATCGAGAACCTTCGCCGGATCGCGGTCCGCGTCAATCGCACGCGGGAACTGCGCCAGATCGCCAACGAGGTCGCCGACCGTGTGCTGGCGACGGACGACAGCGCCGACCGGCAGGCGATACTTTCCCACTACAGCGCCCATGCGCAGGACACCACCTTCGCCACCCAGTTGCTCTACCGGCTGCGTGACGGCTCGCAAAATGCCGGCAGGGCGCTGGAATGGTTGGAGGGCGAGCTGGAAAGGACCGGCTCCGACGCCGAGGAGATCATCCTCAGCGAGCACCACACGCTGTCAAGCGGCAACGTGACCACCGGCAACATCATCCGCGGCCTGCGCCTGATCAACGACATCGACTGGACGGTGTGGTTCGAGGGCGTCAGCCGCATCGACACCTTGCTGCGCGAACGCACCGATTTCGCCGCGCTCGATTTCTTTTCGCGCGACCAATACCGGACTGCGATCGAGGAGCTGGCGCGCCGTTCCGATCTCTCCGAATTTCGCGTTGCCGAAAGGGCGATCGAGCTCGCCGGCCATGCTGCCGATGCGCCGGGCTCCGAAAGCGGTCCGATCGCTCACACCGACGTCGGCTTCTTTCTGGTCGGCCCGCGCCGGCAGGAGCTCGAGCGGTCGATCGGCTACCGGCCGACCATCGGTAAGACGCTCAACCGGACCTTCCGCAAGACCGGATGGCTGGGCATCGTCGTGCCGGTGTTTGCGCTGACGGTCCTGCTTCTGGTCGTTTCCGGCAATGCGCTTGCCAATCTCGGCCTGTCGGTGCCGTCGATCGTCCTGATGCTGGCCCTATTCGCGGTGCCGGCCAGCGAAGGCGCGCTCGCATTCTTCAACACCGTCGTCTCGCTGTTTTTGAAGCCGACGCGTCTCATCGGCTATGATTTCAGGCACGGTGTGCCGCCCGAGGCGCGCACGCTGGTGGTGGTGCCGTCGCTGATCGGCTCGCGTGACGATGTCGAGGAGAACATCCGCAACATCGAGGTGCATCACCTCGCCAACACGGCGGGCGAAGTCTATTTCGCGCTGCTTTCCGACTGGCCGGACTCGAAGACCGAGATCGATACGGCGGATGTCGAAATCCTCGAATTCGCCCGCGCCGAAATCGCCAGGCTGAACGCCCGCTATCCCTCGGAAGGGGCGCCGCGCTTTTATCTGCTGCATCGGCGCCGGCTCTACAACGCATCGCAAGGCGTCTGGATGGGCTGGGAGCGCAAGCGCGGCAAGCTGCACGAATTGAACCTTCTGCTGCGCGGGGACAGCGACACCACCTTCCTGCCGTTGGAAGTGCCATTGCCGGAGAGCGTCGTCCACGTGATGACGCTGGACGCCGACACCCGCACCACCCGCGACGCCGTCGCTGCGCTGGCCGGCAAGCTTTGCCACCCGCTCAACCGTCCGCATTTCGATGTCGCACGGCGCGAGGTCACGGCAGGTTATTCCATCCTGCAGCCGCGTATCACCGCGTCGCTGACCGGTGGCGACGAGGCATCGTTCTTTCAGCGTGTCTTTTCCGCCAATCGCGGGCTCGATCCGTACGTCTTTGCCGTGTCGGACCTCTACCAGGACATCTTCGGCGACGGTTCCTTCACCGGCAAGGGTCTTTACCATGTCGACGCCTTCGAGGCGGCGTTGAAGGGCCGCATCGAGGAAAACACCATCCTCAGCCATGATCTGCTCGAAGGCGCCCTGGCGCGCTCGGCCTTGGTCACCGACGTCGAACTGGTCGAGGACTATCCGACCCGCTATTCGGTCGACGCGTCGCGCCACCATCGCTGGGCACGCGGCGACTGGCAGCTTCTGGGCTTCATTCTTGGCCCGCGCTCAAACGTGCCGGCGCTGTCGCGCTGGAAGATGGTGGACAATCTGCGCCGCTCGGTGACGCCGATCTTCTGGGTGATGGCCGCGATCGCCGGCTGGACGCTGCTGCCCTTCACGCAGGCCGCCCAATGGCAGGCGCTGCTGATCCTCACGCTGTTCATGGCGCCCACTTTCGACATCGTCGACGCCATCCTGCCGAAGAGCGGCGACCAGACGCCGCGCGGCCATTTCTCGGCACTGGCACGCGACGTTGCCTTCGGCACTGCCCTGGTGGCGCTGAAGATCGTGCTGATGGCGCATCTTGCCTGGATGATGGGCGACGCGATCATCCGCACGCTCTACCGCCTGTTCGTCAGCCGCCAGAACCTGCTCGAATGGCGCACCGCCTCGCAGGCACACAAGGGCGGCGACAACGATCTCGGCTCCTACTACAGCATCATGTACGGCGCGGTGATCATCGGCGTCGTCGGCCTCGCTGTCCCGGTGCTGGCCGATTCCACCGGCGCCTTCGTCGCCTTCTTCTTTGCCTTGTTCTGGATCGGCTCGCCCGCCATCGCCTGCTGGATCAGCCGTTCGGCCGAAACCGAGGACCGCCTGCGCATATCGGCCGCCGACATCCACGCGCTGCGCACCGTGGCGCGGCGTACATGGCACTATTTCGAGACCTTCGTGACGGCCGAGCATCACAATCTGCCGCCGGATAATTTCCAGGAAAGCCCGGCCCCCGTGGTGGCGCCCCGTACCTCGCCGACCAATATCGGCGTCTACCTGCTGTCGGTGATTTCGGCACGCGATTTCGGCTGGATCAGCCTCTCCGACGCCGTCAACCGCATCGACGCGACCATGTCGACCATCGAGAGCATGCCGCGCGATCGCGGCCATCTCTTCAACTGGTATGACACGACGACCCTGAAGCCGCTCTACCCGCTGTACATTTCGGCGGTCGACAGCGGCAATCTCGCCGGCCATCTGGTGGCCGTGGCCGCTGCCTGCGCCGAATGGGCGGAAGCGCCGTCGGTGCATGTGCAGGGCGACTTCGAAGGCATCCTCGATACTGTCACCATCCTCGATGAAAGCCTTGAGGAACTGCCCGACGACCGGCGTCAATTGCGGCCCTTGCGCCAGCGGCTCGCCGACCGTCTCGACGGCATGCGGCGGGCGGTCGAATTGATCAAGGCGCAGCCGGAGATGGCGTCGATCCGTACCATCAACCTGGCCGTCCTGGCCGGCGAGATACGCAAGCTCGCGACAGCCATCCACACCGAGGCCGCGTCGACCCAGAGCGACACCATCGCCGATTGGGCGGCCAGGCTCGAAGCCACCTGCGAGGCGCATGTGCACGACGCGCACAGCGATGAAAACGCAGTCGCGGCGTTGCGGGCCAAGCTTCTGACCTTGCGCGAGCGCACGCGCCGTTTCGCCTTCGAGATGGATTTCTCGTTCCTGATGCGGCCCGAACGCAAGCTCCTGTCGATCGGTTACCGGGTCGAGGAGCATCAGCTCGACGAAAGCTGCTACGACCTTTTGGCCTCCGAGGCGCGGCTGACCAGCCTGTTCGCCATCGCCAAGGGCGATTTGCCGACCGAGCACTGGTTTCGGCTCGGCCGGCCGATCGTCGAGATCGGCTTCCAGGGCGCACTGATGTCCTGGTCCGGCTCGATGTTCGAATATCTGATGCCGCCACTGGTGATGAAGGAGCCGCAAGGCAGCATTCTCAACCAGACCAGCAAGCTCATCATCAAGCGCCAGATCCAGTATGGCCGTTCGAAGAACGTTCCCTGGGGGATTTCGGAAGCGGCCTACAACGCCCGCGACCGTGAACTGACCTATCAGTACACCAATTTCGGCGTGCCCGGGCTCGGCCTGAAGCGCGGCCTTGGCCAAAACACGGTGATCGCGCCTTACGCGACCGTGCTCGCAGCGCAGTTCACGCCGCATGAATCCGTCCAGAACCTGGCCAGGCTGAGGCGGCTGGGCGCACTGGGCCGGCACGGTTTTTACGACGCGGTGGATTTCACGCCGCAACGCGTCCCCGAGGGCACCGACCATGCCGTCGTGCTCAACTACATGGCCCACCACTCCGGCATGTCGATTGCGGCAGTTGCCGATGCGATCTTCGAAGGGCGCCTGCGCGACCGCTTCCACAGCGATCCGGTGATCGAGTCGGCCGAATTGCTGCTGCAGGAAAGGGCGCCGCGCGACATCCCGACTGCGACCGTCAGGACCGAGGCCGACGAGCGCTCGAAGGACGAGACCGAGCTGGAAAGCCCGGATACCCGCATCGTGCTCGATCCGCTCAGGGCGCTCCGCTCGACCAGTGTCATGTCCAATGGCCGCTATTCGGTCATGGTGACCGCCACCGGCTCCGGGTACAGCCGCTGGGGCGAACTTGCCGTCACGCGCTGGCAGCCGGATCCGACCGAGGACCGCCTTGGTTCCTATATTTTCCTGCGCGACGCCAGCAACGGCGACTGGTGGTCGGCCACCGCCGAGCCGAAGCGCGCCGCCGGCGAGCGTGCGCAGACGCTGTTCTCCGACGACAAGGCAAGCTTCGTCAAATCGATTGGATCGCTGCGTTCGGAAGTCGAGTGCATCGTCATCTCGGAAGGCAATGGTGAGGGCCGACGGGTGACGCTCCACAATGATGGCCCCGCCGACCGGCATATCGAAGTAACCTCGTTTGCCGAACTGGTGCTGGGCTCCGAGCCCTCGGATAATGCCCATCCGGCTTTTTCGAAGATGTTCGTGGAAACCGAGATCGCGCCGAACAACGGCGCGATCTTCGCCACCAGGCGCAAGCGCGAAAAGGACGAACCCGACGTCACCATGGTGCATTTCGTCACCGACCCGTCTGGATCGGCGCGAGACGCCGAGGCGGAAACCGACAGGCGCGCCTTCATCGGCCGCGGCCGCACCATCACCGAAGCGGCTGCCTTTGATCCCGGCGCCGAGCTTGGCGGCCATTCCGGCTTCACCCTGGATCCGATCGCATCGCTTCGCCGGCAGGTGCGCGTGCCGGCCAACAAGAAGATTTCGCTGACGTTCTGGACCGTCGTCGGTACCCATCGCGCCGAATTGGATGCCGCCGTCGCACGGCTCGACCATCCCGAAAGCTTCGCCCGCCAGGCGATGCTCGCCTGGACGCGCTCGCAGGTGCAGACCCGGCACCTTGGCCTCAGCCTGTCCGACGCCGCCAATGTGCAGAAGCTGGCGCGCTATCTGATCTATCCCGATCCGTTCCTGCGCCTTCCGGGCGAATCCATCGTCTCCGGGCTCGGCAGGCAGTCCAGCCTGTGGCCGACCAGCATATCCGGCGATTTTCCGATTTTCCTGGTCAGGATCGCCGATGTCGCCGATCTGGAGATCGTCGCCCAGGCGCTTCGCTTCCAGGAATACATGCGCGCCCGCGGCATGATGATCGATTTTGTCGTCGTCAACGAGCAGGCGTCGTCCTACGTGCAGGACCTGCAGCGCGCGGTGGAGACGCTGTGCGAAAACAGCCGGTTGCGCGGCAAGGAACTCGGACCCCGCCAGCACATCTTCGCAGTGCGCCGCGATCTGATGGAGGAAACGACCTACAGGACCTTGCTCGCCGTCGCTCGGGTGGTGCTGCATACGCGCAACGGCACCATCTTCGACCAGATCGAGCGCGCCGAGGCCGCGGCATTGCAGGCGCGGGACGCCGCCCTCCAGCCGGCAGACCTTGCAGCGCTTCGCGAGCCGTCCTTGCCGGTGCCGACGTCGCAAGCATCGGCCGCCCAGGCACTGATCGAGGGCCGCGTCAACGGCAGCGGGCTCGACCAATGGAACGGTTTCGGCGGCTTCGACGGCGGCGGACGCCACTACGTCGTGCGTCTTGCCGGCCGGCGCACGACGCCGCAGCCGTGGATCAACGTCATCTCCAACCCATCGTTCGGGTTCCACATGTCGGCTGAAGGCGCTGCCTTCACCTGGAGCCGCAACAGCCGCGACTATCAGTTGACGCCATGGTCGAACGATCCGGTCACCAACCGGCCGGGCGAGGGCATCTATATCTACGATCATGCCAGTGGCAGGGCGTTCTCGCCAATGGCTGCCGTGGTGCGTGATCCGACAATGACCTACGAAACCTGGCACGGGCAGGGTTTTTCGACGTTCCGCTCAAAACGCGGGCCGCTGTCGATGGACCTGACCCATGTTGTCGATCCCGTCGATCCGGTGAAGATATCGCGGCTGCGCATCCAGAATTCGGGTTCGGTGCCGATGCGGCTGCGCGTCTACGCCTATGCGGAATGGGTTCTTGGCGGCCATCGCTCGCGCACCGCTGCAAGCATCGTTCCGTCGAGGGATGCCGCAACCGGCGCATTGCTGGCGCAAAATCCCTATGGGCTCGATTTCGGCGAGCGGATCGCCTTTCTGGCCGCCGACGGTGCTGTGCATTCGGTCACCGCCGATCGCGGCGAGTTCATCGGCAGGCAAGGCACGAGCGAGTTTCCGCATGCCGTGCTGAGCGGCGCCGGCCTGTCGGGCCGTGTCGAGGCCGGCGACGATCCCTGCGCGGCCATCGCACGCGACATCGACATCGCTGCCGGCGGCGACGTCACGCTGCTCTGGCTGCTCGGCGACGCGGCCTCGCCCGAGGCGGCCAGCGCGCTGGTGCAGACCCATCGCTCAAGGGATTTCGATCAGCGGCTGGCCGACAACGAGCGCACATGGCGCGGCTTTCTCGACACAATCCAGGTCGAGACGCCGGACAAGGCACTCGACGCTATGGTCAATCACTGGCTGCCCTATCAGAGCCTGGCCTGCCGCATCCGTGCCCGCTCTGCGTTCTATCAGGCGAGCGGTGCCTTCGGCTTCCGCGATCAGTTGCAGGACACCTTGGCCTTGCTGGCGCATGACCCCAAGCTGGCGCGCGATCAGATCCTCAACGCGGCGCGGCGGCAATTTCCCGAAGGCGACGTGCAGCATTGGTGGCTGCCGCGCACCGAGGCCGGCGTCCGCACCATGATCTCGGACGACGTGGTCTGGCTGGCCCACGCCACGGCCCGTTACCTGCTGGTGACCGGCGACACCGCGATCCTGAAGGAGCAACTGCCCTTCATCGAAGGGCAGGCGCTGGGCGAAGGCGAGCACGATGCTTTCTTCATCCCGGAAATCTCGAAGAAGACAGCCTCGCTCTATGACCATTGCGCGCGGGCGCTCGATCTTGCCGTCAAGCGCAGCAGCCCAGCCCGGCTGCCGCTGATCCTCGGCGGCGACTGGAACGACGGCATGAACCGCGTCGGCGAGCACGGCAAGGGCGAGAGCGTGTGGCTGGGCTGGTTCCTGCTGAAGACGCTGGGCGACTTTGCCGCTGTCGCCAAGGCGGAGCGCGATGCCAAGCGCGTGCAGGCCTGGACGAAGCACGCCGAGGTGCTGAAGCGGGCGCTGGAAAGCACCGCCTGGGATGGCGAGTGGTATCGGCGCGGCAGCTTCGACGACGGCACGCCGCTCGGCTCGCGCAAGTCGGACGAGTGCAAGATCGACTCGATCGCCCAGTCCTGGAGCGTGCTTTCGGGCGAGGGCGACCCGGCGCGGTCGACCACGGCAATGGCGCAGGCGATGAAAGCGCTCGTCGACGACGACCTCAAGATCGTCAAACTGTTCACCCCGCCCTTCTCGAAGACGGAAAAGGACCCGGGCTACATCAAGAGCTATCCGCCGGGGGTCCGTGAAAACGGCGGCCAATACACGCACGCGGCAACATGGTTCGTCATTGCGCTCGCCGAGATGGGTCGCACCGACGATGCCTACCGTTGCCTTTCAATGCTCAATCCGGTCAACCATGCGCTCGACGAAGCCGCGGCAGAGCGCTACCGGGTGGAACCTTATGTCGTCGCGGCCGACGTTTATTCCGGGCAAGACAAGGGCGGCCGCGGCGGCTGGACCTGGTATACCGGGTCGGCGGGCTGGCTTTATCGCGCCGCGGTCGAGAGCATTCTCGGCATAGAGCGCCGCGGACAGCGACTCCAGTTCACGCCGAGACTTCCTAGCCATTGGGACGGCTATTCGGCAACTCTGAAGATGCTGGGCGCCGAGATCAAAGTACGCGTCGTCCGCGACAAAAAGGCCCGGGCCATCTCACTTGAAGTGAATGGCACGAAGACCAAATCTTCGTCCTTCGAGCCAAAAGCCGGAGATAGTGCCGAGGTGGTCGTCAGAATACCGGCCTAGATTCAAGGGCTTGGAGCGTCGCTTAGCGTTCCCAGGGCACGCACGGGCGCTCCAAGTGCCTCTACCGGTTATATTTGCGTTTGACCTTGCTGAATGCCTGCACACGACTTTAGACGTCGTGCCCAGGGTCTTGCTGATTAAAATTGTGGCAGTGCTTTCCAGCTGCCATGATTTTGCCGCAACGCTGACATTTCACCTTTTATCTCAAACTGTTAGACGATCACGGCAAATTTCGAAGCGTCGTCATCTTTTGTTCGCGGAATGGGAACGGAAGAGCTAGACGAGCATTGTTTTGCGACGCGTCAACCGGTACGAGTCAAAAAATGATGCACTGCACCATAAATAATTGGCGGAGTAGCTGAAGTGTCACTTCTGCAAATCTACTGGCGAGCGCTCGGTTATCTCGCTGCCGACAGGAAACGCGTTGCGTTTATCTGCGGGGCGAATGTCACGCTTGCCATTATCGCCATCCTCGAGCCGATCATGTTCGGCCGGGTGATCGATGCCATTTCGGACCGCGGCTCGGTGTTCTCGACGCTCGCAATGTGGGCCGGCATCGGCGCTTTCAATATCGTCGCCTTCGTTCTGGTGGCGCGCGGCGCTGATCGCTTTGCCCACCAGCGGCGCAGCGAGGTTCTTTGCCAGTCGTTCGAGCGCGTCATCACCATGCCGCTTGCCTGGCATCATCAGCGCGGCACCTCCAATTCCCTGCACACGCTTCTGCGGGCAGTCGAGACCCTGTTCAGCCTCTGGCTCGAATTCATGCGGCAGCACCTGTCGACAGCGGTCGCGTTGGTTCTGCTGGTGCCCACGGCGCTCAGCATGGATATCCGCATGTCGATGGTGCTGCTGGCGCTTGGCGCGCTCTATGTCGGCATCGGACGGCTGGTGATGCGGCGCACCAAGGAAGGCCAAGCGGCCGTGGAGCGTCACTACCACAAGGTGTTTGCGCATGTGACCGACTCGGTCAGCAACGTCGCCGTCCTGCAGAGCTACAACCGCATCGGCCACGAGACCGAGGCGCTGAAGCGCTACGTCAAGAATCTGCTCGATGTGCAGAACCCCGTGCTCGACTGGTGGGCAATGGCCAACGCGCTGCATCGCCTGTCGTCGACGATTTCGATGATGGTGGTGCTTCTGATTGGCGCCTACCTGGTGACGCACGGCCAGTTGCGCATCGGCGACGTCATAGCCTTTACCGGCTTTGCCACGCTGCTGATTGCCCGGCTCGACCAGATGTCGGCTTTTGCCAACCAGATTTCCGAAGCGCGCGCCAAGCTCGAGGAATTCTATCATCTCGAAGACTCCGCTTCCGATGCCGCCGAGCCCGACGGGCTGCGCGACCTCGTCAACGTCACGGGTCATGTGCGTTTCGAGAATGTCTGCTTCGAGTTCGGTAATTCCGGGCAGGGCGTCGACGACGCGTCGTTCGAGGTCCAGGCCGGCCAGACCGTCGCCATCGTCGGCCCGACGGGCGCCGGCAAGACGACGCTCATCAACCTTCTGCAGCGCGTCTTCACCCCGTCCAGCGGCCGTATCCTGATCGACGGCATCGACACCCGCACGGTGACCCGCAAGTCGCTGCGCCATTCGATCGCCACCGTCTTCCAGGATGCCGGCCTGCTCAACCGCTCGATCGAGGACAACATCCGCGTCGGCCGCGCGGAGGCGACCTATGACGAGGTCCATGCCGCGGCCAATGCCGCCGCCGCGCAGGATTTCATCCTGTCAAAGTGCGAGGGCTACGACACGGTCGTCGGCGAACGCGGCGGACAGCTGTCCGGTGGCGAGCGCCAGCGCATCGCGATCGCCCGCGCCGTGCTGAAGGACGCGCCCATCCTGGTTCTCGACGAGGCGACCAGCGCGCTCGACGTCGAGACGGAAGACCGCGTCAAGGACGCCATCGACGAATTGCGGCGCGGCCGCACCACCTTCATCATCGCCCACCGCCTGACCACCGTTCGCGACGCCGATCTGGTCGTGTTCATGGACAAGGGCCGGGTGGTCGAGATGGGCGGGTTCACCGAACTGTCGCTGCGCAACGGTCGCTTCGCCAGCCTGCTGCGCGCCGGCGGCCTGCTCAACGACGAGGAGGTCCGCCGCCTCAGCCGTCCGGTGAACGAAGCCGCTTGAGCAGCGCGGCTTGCCTTCTCCCCTCGTGGGAGAAGGTGGCCTCGCGAAGCGAGGTCGGATGAGGGATGCTCCGGCTTGGCGCAAATCTTCATCCAAAATCCAGACGTCGGCGCACGGCGATCATTGGCGCCTCACTCCGTCCAGCATCCCTCATCCGGCTCGTCGCTACGCGCCGATCCACCTTCTCCCGCAGCAAGGGGAGAAGGGAAGACGTACCGCCGCTGCGGTTGCCGCAACTGCGCCGGCGGTCTATGTAAGGCGGCATGAGCGACACGACTTCACGCCTCTCCGGCTGGATGGACCTTGCCAACCCGACGCGGTTCGTCGGGCTGGCCGACAAGGTCGTGCCGTGGCTGGCGAGCGTTGCCGCCATCATCCTCGCTGTCGGCCTCTACATGAGCTTCGCGGCGCCCGAGGACTTCCAGCAAGGCATCACCGTTCGCATCATGTATATCCACGTGCCTTTCGCCTGGCTCGCCATGATGTGCTACACGCTGATGGCGGTCTCGGCACTGGGCACGCTGGTCTGGCGCCATCCGCTGGCCGACGTGGCGCTGAAATCGGCGGCACCCATCGGCGCCGTCTTCACCGCCCTTGCACTGATCACCGGTTCGATCTGGGGCAAGCCGATGTGGGGCACCTGGTGGGTATGGGACGCGCGGTTGACCTCGGTCTTCATCCTGTTCCTGATGTATCTCGGCATCATCGCGCTGACCCGCGCGCTCGACGATGCCGGGCGCGCCGCGTGGGCCGCCGCCATCATCACCCTGGTCGGCTTCATCAACATTCCGATCATCAAATTTTCGGTCGACTGGTGGAACACGCTGCATCAGCCGGCGTCGGTGTTCCGGCTCGGCGGCCCGACCATCGACCCAAGCCTGTTGTGGCCATTGCTGGTGATGGCACTCGGCTTCACCGTGCTTTTCTTCGCGCTGCACCTAGCGGCGATGCGCACGGAAATCCTCCGCCGCCGAGTCATTTCGATGCGCCGCGTCGCGGCAAGGCAGGCTAACTGACCGCCGTCGAGTTCCTTCGCGCCCCCCTCTGTCCTGCCGGACATCTCCCCCTCAAGGGGGGAGATTGAATGTCACGTATCGTTTCGCCAATCGCGAATGTTGAAAGAGAGGCGAAGCTACCGATCTCCCCCCTTGAGGGGGAGATGGCCGGCAGGCCAGAGGGGGGGTGCTGTCCCTCCAGCGTTTGAAGGATTTTGTACCTGAAGCGCACGCGCTCCAGCTGGACTCACCCCATCCGCCCGCGTGCTGCCACCGGCAGCGTTTCCAGCACCTTGTCGCCTTCGATCAGATGCACCTCGTCGAACAGGTTGGTGACGACGCAGCAATGGTCGGGCACGACGCGCACGCGCTCGCCGATGCGAAGCTCGGCGCCGCCTGACAGCGTGACGTTGCCGTGCTCTTCGCTGAGGCTGGTCACCCTTGCGCCTGAAATGCCCAGCAGCTCACCGAAATCGGCGAGCCCCAGTGTGTCGCTGGACAGGGCCTTGCTGCCGGCGTCGAGGATGGCGCGTGTCGGCGTTGGGTGGCTGACCACCGTCGACAGCACCGTCAGTGCGCAATCGTCGAGGCTGCCGACGCCTTTGGCGACCTGGTAGCGGTCGAGATAGATGTAGGTGCCGGGCCGGTATTCGGTAACGACGCTATGCTCGCCGGAACGCCACATATCGGGTGTGCCGCCGCTGGAGATGCGCTCGCAAGCAAGGCCGGCTGCGGCAAGTGCTTGCTGCGCTTCGGCCAGCCACGCCTCGGTCTCGGCGGCGCGGCCGGCCCCCGGGTAGGTCATCAAGCCGCCGAAGACGAGCCCCCGGACCTTGTTGATCTCGCTCGCCAGCGCGACTGCCTCGCCGGCCGACTGCACACCGCAGCGGCCCATGCCGGTGTCGCATTCGACCAGCACCGGCAGGCGGTGGCCGGGATCGGTAAAGGTGGCGGCAAGCCCCATCAGCGTGTCCATGCTGTCCGTTGTCACCGACAGGGTTACGCGGCCGTGCAGCGCCTTGAGGCGCTCCAGCTTGGCCCGCCCGAGGATATTGTAGGGCAGAAAGATGTCGGTCAGTCCGGCGTCGGCCATGACCTCGGCCTCGCCGATCTTCTGGCAGGTGATGCCGACGGCGCCGGCCGCGATCTGCTTCTTTGCCCAGTAGGGCAGTTTGTGGGTCTTGATGTGCGGCCGGAGCTTCAGCCCATGGCTGTCGGCATGGGCCTGCGCCCGCGCGATATTGGCTTCGGCGCGGCCGGCATCGATCAGGATCGCCGGCGTATCGAGGTCGTCTATGCTGCGCATGGTCTCACCATCGGAAAATTGGTTGACCTTATGGCCCTGATCGGACCGCATGTCATGGGGCCAGCGACAGCAGTTTGCATCGACACCGGATGGACGTTCGGCTATTGCGGTTTGAGCAATCCCAGGAAAAGTGTGAAACGGTTTTCCGTCCGGAATTGCGTCCAAAGAAAGATAGAGCGGTTCGGCGTTCCGTGAAACGATGAACCGTTCTAGCGCTCGCAAAGCGACGGGAAGGAACCACGATCATGAAACGCTCCGCCATCAACGATATCATCCGCGACGCCGACGCCTTCATCCGCTCGTTCGGCTACATCATGCCGCCCTTCGCCTACTGGTCGCCGGAAGAGATGAAGGCGCGCCGGCAGGATTCGTCGGCAATCTTCTCGTCGCGGCTTGGCTGGGACATCACCGACTACGGCCAGGAGAAATTCGACGAGCTCGGCCTGTTCCTGTTCACCGTTCGCAACGGCCGCTACGAGGACATGAAGAAGGGCATGGGCATGCTTTATGCCGAAAAGATCATGATCTCCCGCAAGGATCAGCTGTCGCCGATGCACCGCCACAACATCAAGGCGGAGGACATCATCAACCGTGGCGGCGGCAAACTGGTGCTGGAGCTGTTCATGCATGATCGCGATGGCGGCATCGATCCGAAGGCCGAAGTATCGGTGCCTGTTGACGGAACCATCCACAGGCTGCCCGCGGGTGGGCTGCTGAAACTCGACCCAGGCCAGAGCGTGACGCTGCTGCCGGGCGTCTGGCACGCCTTCTGGGCGGAGGGCAAGGACGTGCTGATCGGCGAGGTTTCGACCGTCAACGACGATCTCACCGACAATGTCTTTCGCGAACCAATCGGCCGCTTCGCGGACATCGACGAGGACACAGCACCGCTGCATCTGCTGGTGTCCGACTACGAGAAGTGGGTGGGATAGGGCAGGAGAGTCGGCAGGATTGTCGAAAAACGACCACGAATTCAATTCGTGCGATTAGCAATTCCACGTAGCCTGCGGACTTCGGCGATCAGGCGAGGGATGTCCTGGCGAGCGGCGGCAATGAAATCCTGGTCGGCAATCGTCGCGCCAGTCATTTCGATGTCTTCACCTCTATCCGGTCCTTGGCCGGTTTGGATGAAATTCGATCCTCCAGAAAAATCCCGGCCCTCGACCCACGATTTCCACGGGCCGGTCTGGGCCGCGGCAACTCGGGCTTCCATCTCTTGAAGTTCAAGCTCGGATAGAGATGTGTTCATGACAGCCTCGTGGAGCGTTGTTACCGCGCATGCTTGTCAGCCCTGCGGTTGCCCAGCAGCAGCTTGCGCTCGAGATGCGCCCGTAGCTCGCCGTAGTAAGCCGTCAGGAACGCGCGTGCGTCATGGGCTTGGGGTGCCGCGCCGATCTTGCGTCCGATCGTTTCGGCCACCGTCCGCAGGGCGAAATAGTCGTCGCGGCGCAGCACCTCTTCCAGCTTGTGGAGTTCGGCAATCCCGTAGGCATCGAGCTGGGCGTGGCTGAACCGGAAGGCGCCGGCCGCCGGATCCTGCCGTGCCGACAGGTCTTCAAGCAAGGCGCGCTTCGGCGCCTCGACCACCCAGGTCCCCGCCAACAGGTCGCCGATCCGCATGCGGTCTCGATTGAACAGCGGGAACAAGGCAAACAGCAGCGTCCACACCAGTCCGAACACCGTCGTCAGCGTGTCGGCGAGGTCGGTCCCGCTGCGTCCAACGATGATCGACAGCGGCAGGAACACCTCGATCTCGCGCATCAGGTTGCGGGCAATGACCTGGTCGATCGACAGGCCGTCTCCGCTGCGCGACGCGACCCGGATGCCGACGATCCGCTTGCCGGGCGTAGACGCGCGCCGGCCCGCTTCGAAGACGATGAAGTAGGCGTTGCGCAGAAAGAAGATCAGGATGATCCAGACGACGAAGAGCGGCTGAAATCCCTCGCTGCCAAGGCCTCCCACCCCGAATAGCGCGACGATCGTGATCACGATTGCAGCCACGGCGATGAACACGATGTCGAGCAGGAAGGCGGAGGTCCGCGTGCCGGCGTCAGCAAGCCTAATCCGGAGATCGACGCCTTCGGGCGTGATCAGCGGCCGTATAGCCGCGAAGGCGGCGCGTTTAACAATCGCCACGCCGCACCGCCCGGAACAGGTAGAAATAACCGATCCACAGCACCAGCATGCCACCGCCAATGCCGTAGCGCGTGACGTCGCTGGTGATGGTCTGCCTGCCAATGCCCTCGAGCAGCCCGGCAAACAGCAGCATGACTGAGACCCCGACCATGGCGTTCGCGGCGATGCGTCCGGCGCGAGCCGCTGCCGCCATGCGTGTCAATTCGCCGGGAAAGGCGATGCTGGTGCCGATGCGCATGCCCGCCGCGCCGGCCAAAGCGATCGCGAACAATTCGGTGGTGCCGTGGATGGCCAGCCAGCCGCCGAGCTCCATGCCAAGCCCCTTGGACCAATAGACTTGGAACAACGCCCCGATCATGCAGCCGTTGAACAGCATCAGCAGCACCGTCGGTACCGCGAAGGCGAAGCCAAGGGCGAAGGCCAGGATTGCGACCTGGACGTTGTGCGTGAACAGATAGGCGGCAAAGCCTGAGAGAAAGCCATTGTCGCCATCATAAAGCATGCCTCGCAGCAGTTCGGCCGAGGTGTCGGGGCCGCGGCCTCCTGCCAGGCCGGGCGGGATGATCGCGTCGAACCAGCTCTTGTCGGATGCCACCAGCCAGGCGCCTGCACCAATGCCGATCACCATCAGCGCGACCGACGCCAATGTCTCGCGCCACAGGTCGCGAATGGCTTCGGGCCAGTCATGCAGGAAGAAATCGGCGAGGCGCTGCCGCAGCCCGCGGCGCGCGCCGTAGAGATAGAAATAACCGCGCAGCGACAGCGCTTCGAGATAGCCGACCAGCGCATTATCGAGCGATGTCGCGCGCGCCACCGACAGGGAAGACAGCGCCGATCGATAGAGCAGCGGCAGCGACAGCAGCTCCTCTTCGGAAAGCGTCCGCGGCGCACGCTTCTCGACACGCGCCAGCAACGCCTCGAATGCCTTCCAGTCGGCCTCGCGCTCGCGGCGGAAGCTGGCCAGCGACTGGCGTACCGCGTCGCCGCGCACCGCATTGCCGCGTACCGGCGCCGTCACAGCAAATCCTCCTGCTTGAACTGCAGATAGCGCTCGACCAGCGCCGGACCGAGCCGGTTGTGGTCGGCTTCGATCACATGCGCCCCGAGCAGGCGCAGCCGGCCGATGACGACCTGCCTTTCGCGCAAGAGCCCTCCGGCAACGACCGCGCGGGCAACATCCTCGCCGGAGCGTGGCGGCAGGTCGGCCAGGCCCTCCAGTTCGGTGTCCTTCATCATCGTGAACAGCACGAGATGCCGCTCGGTGAGCCGGCCCACGGTGCGCAGCATCAATTCCGCACTGATCGGATCGACGAAATCGGTGAAGATGATGACCAGCGAGCGGCGGTCGAGCCGCGCCGCCAGCGTCGTCAATGCCAGTGTGAAATTGGTCTCCTCGCTGGAGTAGTCGATCTCGGCGGCCCGTTTCTGGATCATCGCAAAGCTGGCAGGGCCGCGCACCGCGCCGCTCGAAACGCGCGGCCTTGCATCGAAGCCGAACAGGCTGACCATGTCACCGCCCTTCAGCGCGATGAATGCCGACAGCAGGGCGGCCGTCACCGCCCGGTCCACCTTCGGCACACCGTCGACTGGTTCGCACATCAGGCGTCCGCTGTCGATGGCCAGCACGATGTTGTTGTTCTCCTCGATGCGGAACTCGCGCGCCAACAGCTTGCCGTGGCGGGCGCTGCGCTTCCAGTCGATCATCCGCCGGCCCATGCCCGGCTGGTAATCCTTCAGCGCGTCGAACTCGCGGCCTTGACCGGCGCGGCGCTGCGCATGGCCTTCGGCAAGCGCCGCATGTTGCAGCAGCGTGATCGCCTCGCCGCGAGCGCTGCTGACGTCGGGCAGCACCGCAACCTTGCTTTCCACCGGCAGCACGACCTGGTTCCAGACCAGCCCGAACGGCCCGCGCCAGCGCACCCAGAGACGGTCGAAGCTGGCGACGCCGCGCCGCAGCGCCTGGAAGCGGAGGTTGAGCGAGCCGCCTCCGGCGGTTGGCAGCAAGGCGCCGCCGCTGCCGTCCACCGGCGCCAGACGCGCATCGTGGCCGACGCGGGCCTCCGCGGCGCGCGGCCCCGAGTGACGGGCGGCGACGTGCACGCTGAACTCGCCGCCGACACCGACCTGGTGCGGCGCATCGATGCTGGCATTCAGCGATGCCCGTCCGCGTCCGGCTGCTGCATCCACCGCCAGGAAGGCAAGCAGCAGACAGCTCCACAGCAATCCCAGATACCAGAACGACGGCAATGCCAACGCGACCAGGAAGGCCGGCACCGCGCCGGCCGCAGCTGCCCATACCGCTCGGCCGCTGGGATAGATCAACGTGGTGCTTCCGTCTGGTCGACCAGGTCGGAGACGATCTGCTCGACCAGCCGGCCATCGATCTGTGCGGCAGGCGAAAGGATGACGCGATGACGCAGCGCCGGCACCGCCAGCGCCTTGACGTCGTCGGGGATCACATAGGCGCGTCCGTCCAGCGCCGCCCGGGCACGCGCCGCCCGCGCCAGCATGGCGCCGGCGCGCGGACTGGCCCCGACCTCCAGATCGGCATTTTCGCGCGTAGCCCGAACCAGCGCCGCTATGTAGCCGACGACATCGTCGACAAGGGTGACGGAGCCGACGACTTCAAGGGCCTCCTGCAGCGTTTCGCGATCCGTCTGCGCCTCGATGCCATATTGCGCGATGTCGTGCGAGGCGGAGCCGCCGCCGTGATGGACGATGATGGCTCGTTCTTCCTCGGGGCCGGGATAGCTGACGCGGTGCTTGAACAGGAAGCGGTCGAGCTGCGCCTCCGGCAGCGGATAGACGCCCTGGTGCTCGATCGGATTCTGGGTCGCGACGACCATGAAATTGCGGCCGAGCGAATGCGTGGTGCCGTCGAAGGTGACCGCATGTTCCTGCATCGCCTCGAGCAATGCGGCCTGCGTCTTGGGCGGCGTGCGGTTGATTTCGTCGGCAAGCAGGAGATCGCAGAAGATCGGGCCGCGCGTCAGCGTGAACTGCCCGGTCTGGAAGTTGTAGATGTTCGACCCGACGATATCGCCGGGCATCAGGTCCGGCGTGAACTGGATCCGCCCGTAGGCGATCCCAAGCGCCTGGGCGAAGCAGCGCGCCGTCATTGTCTTGGCCGTGCCCGGAGGACCTTCCAGCAGGATATGCCCGCCCGCAAACAAGGCGGTCAGCATCAGGTCGACCGTATCGTGCTGCCCGGTGATCGCCTTGGCCACTTCTTCCCTGATCCGTGTCGCCAGGGCCTTCACATCATCGACGTTCACCGAGCCTCCTTGCCGTCCAGTCATGCAGCCGTTCTGCTGCCTGTTGCATCTGCGTCAGATTCTTCGCCTCGCCGGCCGCTTGCGAGCGCGTCGTGAAGCCGCCGGCTTGCTCCTTATCGCGAGAGTCGAGCCAGTGGTCGAGCGCTTTGCCTTGCAACCCTTGCGGTGCGCCGAGCAGCGCGCCGGCGCGCACCCGCATCAAGGCCGCATAGCGGCCTCCCAGCTCGTCCAGCCGGCCGGCACGCCGCATGAGCGTCGCCGTCGTATACACCAGCGCCCGCTTGCCGAAGGCGATCGCGCGCGGGTCGATACCCGGCGGGCCGAACCGGCCAAGGCCATGCAGGAACGCCAGCGCCGCAGCGATCAGGATGGTCAGTGTCAGCGCCAGGAACGGCGGCTCGACCAGAAGCTTGGCCAGATCATACTTCCGCCCCGCGCCGTGCAGCGTCAGATCGAACATCACCGGGCCGTCGTCAGGCTGGAGCAAGGCAATCAGCCCGAGCGCGGCTGCTGCCTTTTCGGGATCCTTGAGGGCGGCGTTGTTGATCAGGTCGGGGTCAGTCAGGATGAAAAAGGGTTTGTCTTGGAATTCGATGAGGACGGCCTTGCCGCTGCCTGCCGCAATGATCGGGTGATCGTCGGCAACCCATTGCATGTCTTGCGGCGCGGCGACGAGATGGCCCCGGATCTCGAGTTGCTCGACGGTGCTCCTGCCGACACCGAGCTTGGCCTTGGCGATCCGGCCGAGCCAATCGTTGACTACGGTGTCGGGCAAACGCTCGATTTTCATCTTCCATCCCTCATGCTGCTGGAGGGGCAAGGTCTGCCATTTGGGCAGCACGAAGAGAGTCTCGCGGTCATCGCGAAGCGCAAGAATGTGGTCGAGCGCCTCCGGATCGCTGTCGGGCGAGATGGTGACGATCAGCAGTATATCTCTGGCAAGGTCGTCTTCGGTCCGCGCCATCAAGGGCGCTTCGCCGGTGAGCCGCAGCCATTCCGCCAGGCCGGCGTAGCCGACGCCGCTTTTCGACAGCGGCGTGGCGCCGCCATTGCCGGGTTGCCGGAAATCGGGAGCATAGGTGGACAGCAGGAAGAAACCGGCCGCCGCAAGGAGGCTGGCGAAAATCCCCCAAAACAGTGTCTTTCGATTGAACGGCTCCTGTGCCTCGACCGCCGGTGCACTCACGTCCAGGCATCCCGGAAGGCGAAACGTTCATAGGCGCCGCGCGCCTGCCGCCAGCCTTCCGCGCCGACCGGCCGGCGCGCGAACAGCGCCGCCTCGACAATGCGGGCGATCTCGGTAAACGCATGGCGCGCCCTTCCCGGCAGGGAAGGGGCATTGGCGATGTCGCGCGCGGTGAGCGACGGGCGCAGGAAGTCCGGCAGCCGGCCGGCAATATCGGCGACGCTGCGCCGAAGCAAAAGGTGAACCGCCTCGTCGTAGTCGCCGCGTGCGGCCAGCGCATCCGCTTGCGACAGCAGGATCTGCGCGGCGTCGGCGTCGGGGCGCCAGGCTTCTTCGTCTTCGACTTCGGGTCGAGCGCGCTGCCACGGCAGCCGCCAGGCGATGCCTTTCACCTCAAGGAAGACCAGAAGCAGGATGATTGCGATGCCCGATATCACCGCCCCCCAGAACAGATAGATCATGTAGGGACCGAGCCACGACAAAAAATCCTGCAGCGGTTTCAGCCACTCGGGCGGCTTCGGCGACACATAGGCCGGCAGGTCGAACTGGATCGACTCATCGGCGATCAGCTGCTTGTGCAGATTGGTCAGCCGTTCGGCTTCTGCTGTGCCTGGCTGTGCCACCGCCACCCGCTCCCCTGCAACCTGTGGTTCCCAGCCGACACTGACAATGCAGCGGAACAATTGCAAGTGGCTGGACGGCGACCGTCAATCTTGGCAGATTTACCAGCGGGGCCGCCAGCCACATGCGGCGGCGAGGCAGGGGGACGTATCGTGACATCAGTGACACTGGAACGGCCGAACAAATTTCGCATCGGCAGGGTTTTCAACGACAGCTTCGCTGTCATCAGCCGCAATCCAGTGCTTTGCCTCGGATTGGCAATGCTGTTCTCAGGCTTGCCTACGCTCCTTTACCAGCTTTGGATTTGGAAATGGGCGACCAACGTCGAGGCTGGCGTTCCGGAGTTCTCAGCCCAGCGAATCACTGCCACGATCATTGGCGTGTTGGTTTCCATGACACTGTCGGCAATCCTGCAGGCGGCGCTGGTGCGTGCTGCGATCGAGGATCTGAACGGCAAGCGACCATTGATTGGCGATTGCCTCAGGACGGCAATCTCCCTCCTGCTGCCGGTGATAGGCATCGCGGTGCTGGTGAGCCTCGGCGCCGCCGCCGGCGCGATGCTTCTGCTCGTTCCCGGCATCATATTGTGGCTTCGTTGGTCTGTCGCTGTGCCTGTTTTGGTTCAGGAAAGACTGGGGGTCTTCGGCAGCATGAAGCGCAGCCGGGAACTTACCAAAGGAAGCCGCTGGGCTCTGTTCGGATTCTGGATTGTCCTGTTCATAGCTGTGGTGCTGATCCAGGCCGTGCTCAGCCGTGCGATCATGGTCTTTGGCATAACCACCGGCATATTTCTTGGCGCCCTGGTGACAGCGATCGTATCCATTGTGACGTCGGTCGCCCCGGCAGTCAGCTATGTCGAGCTGCGCCAGGTCAAGGAAGGCACCAGCGTCGAAGACTTGGCGGAAATCTTCTCGTAGCGGCAAGGGATTTGCTGCCTTCATCGCGTCAGGATCGGTCTGGACTGGATAGGTAATATCGTGGCGTCAATAGCGCTGGACCAGCCCAACACATTTCGTATCGGCAGGGTTTTCGGCGCCAGCTTTGCGGTCATCGGCCGCAATCTCGCGCTCTGCCTCGGGCTTGCCCTGATTTTCTACACCTTGCCCAGATTCGTGTTTGCGCTCTGGTTCTGGAAATCCGTTACGAATATCGAGCATGGCGTTGCGGAATTCTCGGTTCAACGGCTCGTGCTCACGGTCGTTGGCGCGATCGGCTATGTGGTCCTTATGGCTTTCCTGGAGGCGGTGCTGACGCGCGCTGCGATAGAGGATTTGAGCGGCAAGCGGCCGTCGATGCGAGATTGTATGGGGACAGCCTTGGCGCTCCTGCTGCCGGCAATCGGCATTTCGCTGATTGTCAACATCGGCTTCACAGTCGGCCTCGTGCTGCTCATCGTTCCGGGATTGTTGTGGTTGGTTCTCTGGGTTGTAGCGATACCGGTTCTGATACAGGAACGTTTGGGAGTATTCGCGAGTTTGGGCCGCAGCCGCGACCTTTCCAAGGGGAGCCGCTGGCGTCTGCTCGGTCTCTGGTTTCCCCTATTCGTGGCTTCGGTCGCAATCAATTTTGCGTCGGACCGCGTCCTATCTTCCTTAGGCATTACGCTCGGGTTCTTCCTGGACGCCTTGCGGGGCGCAGCCGAGCAAGTCGTATTGTCGATCGCCGCAGCGGTCAGCTATGTCGAATTGCGGCAAGTCAAGGAAGGCACCAGCGTCGAAGACTTGGCGGAAATCTTCTCCTGAGGACGGGTGGAGGCTTTTCACCGACGGCTCGGCTCTCGCGTTGCGCTACTGAGCCGAGCTTGTTCACAAAGCCTGTGTCTGCACCGGCAATGCCGCCGCCAGCCGCTTCGCCCATTCCTCGATGCCGGAGCGGCTCGCGAGCAGGTCCTGCCTGATCTCGATGAGGACCGCGGGAATGCCGCGATCGTCGCCGTGGACGGGTATGGCATAGTCGCCGTCGCGGCTGATCACGTAGGGCTCGTTTGCCGCGGCGTTGAGCCCGCTGTCGGCGCGCAGGCCGGCAAGCACTGCCTGGCCGAAATCGACTGCCCGATCGTAAAGCACGCCGGCGTGCCAGGGCCGCGCAATGCCGAGGAAGACCGGCGTGAAGGAGTGGATCGTCGCGATCCGCGTCGGTCTGCCCTGCTTCGCCCGGTCGTCGAGATGGGCGGCCACGCGGTCATGAAACGGCGCGAACATGACTTCGGCACGCCGACTTCGTTCCTCCGGATCGAGGCCGACATTGCCGGGGATGTCCGTGTCCTCCGATAGCGCCGGAATGCTGCCGCCGGAACCAAGCGGCCGGTTGAGATCGATCAAAAGCCGCGAATAGGAGCTGAGGAAAGCCGGAGCATCGAGCAGCTTCGACAGAGCGCGGGTCACTTCGGCGGCGCCGATGTCCCAGGCGATATGGCGCTGCAAATGGCGGCTGTCGAGACCGAGCCGCGCATACTCTGCCGGGATGTGATTGGACGCGTGCTCGCATATCAGAACGATATCGGAACGCCCCGTTTCGTTGATCGCTTCGACCGTTGGAAGCCAACCTTCCGGTAGGATGGCGTTAGCAAGCGGCTCAGCCATCAATACAGCGTCCGGTAGAGATCGCAGACAGCCACTGGGTCGAGACCGGCGAGGCGCTCGGTCTCATGCCGCTTGAGGCCGACAAAAGTCTCGACGAACACCGGCGCGAACCATCCGGTGACGGTCTTGTCGGCGACGAGCGCGTCGAGTGCCGCCGGCAGCGTTTCCGGCAGCCGCACGAGGCCAAGCTTCTTGCGCTCGGCAACGCTCATCAGCGTCGGGTCGCCCGAGACGAGCGGCGGCGCCGGCAGCTTGGCCTTCAGCCCTTCCAGCCCGGCGCGCACGATCGCCGCCAGCGACAAATAGGGATTGCCGGTGGCGTCGGCTGCCCGGTATTCGATATTGTACTGCCGCGCCGGATCGCGCCCGCCGATCGTCACCGTCGGGCAGATGCGCAGGCTCGCCTCGCGGTCGCGATCGGCAAGCCAGGTGTAGGACGAACTCCAGCTATGCGGCTTCAGCCGGTAATAGGACGACACACTCGCCGCCGTCATGGCGGTGATCGCGGGCAGGTGGCGCAGCACGCCGGCGCAGAACGAAGCGGCACGGCTGGAAAGGCCGCCCGCCTGTGCCGGATCGTAGGTCGCCGGTTTGCCGGCCTCGTCGACGAAACTGAAATGGATGTGGACGCCGTTGCCGACTGCATCCGGCGCGATCTTGGGCGCGAAGCTGGCCCGCCAGCCGGCACATCGCGCGACTTCGCGCGTGATCTCGCGGATGGCGACGGCGCGATCGGCCGCGGCAAGCGCATCGGCCGGCTCGCACGTCACCTCGAACTGGTCGGTGCCGAATTCGGCGATCACCACTTCCGGCGCGACGCCGGCTTCCGCCAGCGCCGCCATCAGATTGGCGGCAAACGGGTCGGCGCGGCGCAGTGCTGCCAACGACATCGAATGAGCCGGCTCGAAGTCGCCCTCGATATGGAATTCATGCTCGAAGGCGGCGATGACGGAAAGCCCGGTCGCCGCCTTCAGATCCGCCAGCGCATCGCTCAGCATGGTCCGCGTGCAGCCGAGCCACGGGCCGCCGTCGAGTTCGACGATGTTGCCGGCGACCATGTCGAAAGGCGTCGCCGCTCCGGTCAGCGCCGTGCGGAACCGCGCGTTGAGATCGGGAACGAGCCGCACATCGCCTGACGAGCCCCAGGGATTGGGATCGACGATCGAGTTGAACGGCGTCAGCGACAGATTGGCCTGCAGCCAGCCGACGCCGGTCGCGGCGATCTTCTGCAGCTTGCTTTCGACGACCGAGCGGCCGCGCGTGATCGCCGACAGATCGGTGGTGACGACGGCAACCAGCGGTTCGACGGTCGATGTCATGCAGCTTTTCCCAAGGCTTCGAAACGGCCCGTAACGGTGGCGGTATCAGCGACCCAGCAATAGCCACCGAAGGCTTTTAGCGCACCGTCATGACGCTCCTGCGAGGCGGCGGCGCAGGCATCGGATACGCAGGTGACGAGATAGCCGCGATCGGCGGCATCGCGCACCGCCATGTCGACGCACTGGTCGGTCATGATGCCGGCGACGATCAGGTAGCGCACGCCGAGGTTTTTCAAGACATAGTCGATGTTGGTCGAGTTGAAGACGCCCGACGATGTCTTCGGCAGCATGATCTCGTCGCCGACCGGCGCCAGCGACGGCACCGGCAGCCCCTCCGGCCGGCTCGGCGCGATATGGATCGGCGTCAGCTTGTGGTCGAGCGAGCGGTCGCGGCCGTCCTCGGTCAGGCTCTGGATGATCGTGTGGATCACCTCGACGCCGTTGGCCCGCGCCGCCGCCAGCAGGCGCTCCTGGTTGGGGATCGTTTGCGACGCCGTCTGCCGGTAGAAATAGTGATCGGGCCCACGCTCCGGATGTGCTGGATCAGCACCCGGCTCCAGCCAGACGCGCTGCATGTCGAGCAGCAGCAGCGCGGTTTCGCCAGCCCGGAAGGGCTCGTTTCGTTTCGGCAATGATGGCGTCATGCTTGGTGGTCCTGCTTCGCTGATCAAAGTCTGGCTGATTTAGCTGATTTTGGTCCAGGCGTCCTGTGTGGCGGACGCACTTATTGGGATATTCGAAGTCGCTAATTTGAGGTATACCTGCTTTCCGGCGTGGAGACGGGGGGTCTCTGTCATGATCGATTCAGACGTGTTCGACTTTGTCGAACGCTGCAGGAAGCACACAGCTACCGGGCCACTGCTGAGCGACCTTCTTGAAACCGTGCGAAATCTCGGTTTCGAGCACCTTATCCTGAGCGGGGTGCCGCTTGGCGGGCAGAAGCTTGCACCGATGGTCGAACTGAATGGCTGGCCGGCCGGCTGGTTTGAGCGCTATGTCGAGGCCGAGCATGCCGCCGTCGACGGCGTTTGCGTTTACTCGGCAAAGACCTTGAAGCCGTTCCTCTGGTCCGAAGTCCCGGCAAAGTGGTCGGATACAGAGGGCTCACGACGCGTTGCCGGCGAGGCGACGGAGTTCGGCATCTGTAGCGGCTTCGCCGTACCGATGCTCAGCGTTCATCATTGGCAATCCGTGCTGTCGTTTGCGTCTTCCGCGAAGTCCTGCACCCTGTCGCCCCGCCATCAGGTGCAACTGGTGACCATGGCGGTCTATGCCGGCATGTCGATCCAGGCCTTGGCCAATGACGATGACGACCACGAGGGCGTGCTGACCGACCGCGAAAAAGAAGTGCTCTTGTGGGCGGCGGCCGGCAAGACCTCATCCGAAACCTCGCAGATTCTCGGCCTGACCGAGCGCACGGTCAAATGGCACTCGACACGGGCTCGCGAGGCTTTTGGTGTCGGCACGACCACGCAGGCGGTCGTCGAGGCGGTGCGCCGGCGTCTGATCCATCCCTAATCGCGTCAACTGTCCCATCGGACAGGTGACGTATATTAGCGCGACTGCGAGTATCCCTGCGAGAACGGTCGGGGGATCGCGCCATGATAACGGCCCACGTAGTCAACGCGCATAACAAGCATCTCTACGAAAATGAATTCGACGAGTTTCTGCGCCGGCGGCACGACTTCTTCGTGCACCAGAAACATTGGCGCCCTCCGAGCCCGGACGGTCGCGAGCTAGACCAATTCGATACCGACGCGGCGACTTACCTGCTTGGCATTGAAGACGGTCGCGTGGTGACTTCGGCTCGATTGATCCCAACGAGCGAGCCGCACATGGTCTCGGAGGTCTTTTCTCATATGTGCGAAAGATCGGGCGTCCCGAGGCGACCCGATTGGGCCGAATGGACGCGCACATTCGTCGTTCCCGACAAACGAACTGCTGGACTGAGGGGCACGCTGACACAGCTGTGCTGCGCGGTGATGGAGTACGCTCTCGACGAAGGCCTCAGCGCTGTCGGCGGCATCCAGGAAACCTACTTCATGCCCCACCACGGCGCCCTCAAATGGCGAGCCGAGCCGATGGGCATGGCCAGGGAAGAAAACGGCGAATGGTACATCTCGCTTATATCGAGGTGAATGAGGCGGCGCTGGCGAGTGTTCGGAAGATCCTTGGGATTGAGCAGAGTTTGCTGGCTCGGCGAGGAGCGCAATTGCCCTTCTCTGCGCCTCTTCAGGAAAAGCCGCTAGCTAGTTAGGCGGAGGTATAGTCTTAGGAAAAGGCACAAATACCATGTCAAAAGGAACGTATTAGGTTAATTGCTACTATTTTTCGCCGGACACCGCGCGTTGTTGATACGGCCGCCCAGCATAGTGATCCGCGTTTATTATGATTCGTGAATTGAACTCAGTGAGAAAGAGTGGTTAATACTCTAGTACAAACAGGAGAACCGACATGTTACTCACTGTTCGCCCTGCCAAAAACCAGGAGTCCGCCTTCGCTTGGCCAATATACAACAGATATATTGGCGAAAATATCTTCGGGTTGAGCGGATCTAAATTAGATAAATCAGACTGGTTACTGCAAGAGGAGACGAAATTTCAAGATTACTGGAGCGCCGCAGACGCCTACATTATTGAAGTCGATGGATCGCCGGTAGGGTGGATTTCTACGTCGAAAGCCAACAACACTCTGACTATACAAAATGTATTCGTCGATGACGGGTGGCAAGACAAGGGCATCGGCGAAAAGTTGTTCTCGGAGATGATCCCAACTTGGAAGGCAGAAAGACGGGTTGTGGAAGTTCCCATCCTTATAACCGGCACTCTTAGCGAAGAGATCCAGCGCGGTCTCGAACGGCTTGGCTTCGAGGAGAGTGGTAGCGACGGCCTTGTCAGGATGATGAGGGTGAATTTCTCGTAGAATCTTAAATCGTTCGGCACTGTGAGGAGGAGATGTACTATGCAGATCGACAGCCCAGAACGTCGCTTTGACTTGTGCGATGTAGAGGTGGAGACCCTTAGGCGCGCTGCCACGGAACGGGACCTTGATTTCGATCCGGGTCGCCGTAGCTACACAGCGGCCGAGCTAAGCGCATACGGTTTGGTCCGCGAATCCTATAATTCGCAAGAACTTCGAGGGATGGGAATTACCAGCAAGAAGGTTGTCACCAGTTTTGATCCTGAAACTGCCCGTGCTCGGGATACTCTCTTGGTGGATGCTCCATTCGCGAACAAAATCCGCAAATGGCAGATTCCGGTGGATATATGTGAGTGGCGAACGATGATAACGGAATTTCCACCAGACTCGTTCGTTGAACCTCATGTTCATCCCGCCAACTCGGAAGAGGACCCGGGAGGAAGCCTCCGCACTATCCTGAAAGGATCTATATCCTATGCCGGACGTGTATTCGGACCAGGCGATTGGTTTTTTATCCCAAACGGTGTTCCGTATTCGTTTCGGTCTGACTTAGATCGCGACACGATTGTCCTCTACAGCTACGCATTTTTCGCTCCGGCGCAGGGCAACCGCTTCTCCTATCCGATGGAGATTGAGCACTACAGAGTCGGGACCGCAGCAGTCGCCTAGAGGGACCAGAGCCGGCGCGGGTATCTCCTCGCCGGCTTTGTCGTTGCTTGATTGCAGATCGGTTAGCCTTGGCATCGAGGTAGCCGTCGCGTCACTTGGATGACGGGGCGAGACTCGTGGGCCGACCTGATGCCCCGGGGCGCCCACGGACGTCTTTTTAACACGCGCCTAATCCTTGGTGGATAGATTTCACAGCGGGCGATTACGGTGACAGTGCACTATTTTCTTTTCGCCGCTGCCTCGTTTCCCGGGTTTCACGGCCTTGCCGATTTTCCCGGCGATGCTCCCTCGCCCCACGGGTGCATCGAAAATCGCGACATCGGCGACGCGGCAATACTCGATGAGCAGTTCTTGTGGAACCATAGTCTTCGGACGTGAAAACACTTTGGCTCACCCGTACGGTGCCGGGGGGATGCGACGGACCGGCAACGCCGGCAAGGTGCACGATGCGGCGAGGGCGACATGGTAAAAAGTGCACTCACCGTAATTCTGATCTATACTCCGGACACCAGCCCGAACGCCTGTGGCAAGGCGAAGGGCGGATGAAGCGCTTGATAGAGTTCTCTTTGTAGTCATGTGGCGATGTCAAGATGTTAGCCTCCGACCTGACGAAATTTATCGAGCAGAATCATCTGGCTCTGGATGCCTTCGTAAAGGGCGATCCTGAGCCCTTGAAAAACCTCTACTCGCGACAGGACGACGTCATTATTGCCAATCCCTTTGGCCCGCCGGCGAAGGGATGGAGAAAGGCCGCTGAGATCATGGAACGGGCCGCCACTAATTACCGGCACGGCAAGGCCATCGGCTTTGAGCGCATCTCGGAGTATGCGACAGCCGACTTGGGATACATCATCGAGGTCGAGCGGTTCCAATCCAAGGTCGGCGGTGGCAACAAACTGGTGCCGATTGCGCTTCGAGTCACCACCATATTCCGGCGCGAGGAAGGCGCGTGGAGGATCCTCCTTCGTCATGCCGATCCGATAACCTCGGCACGCCCGCCGACGTCCATTGTCGGGGAGTAGAAGGTTGCCGGAGAGGTTTAGGAATTACGGTGACAGTGCACCATTTTTCTTTTCGCCGCCTGCCTCGTTTTCCGGGTTCTCACGGCTTTGCCGATTTGCTCGCCGATACTCTCGGCCCACGGGCGCATTGAAAAACCGCGACATCGGCGACGCGGCAATACTCGATCAGCAGGAACATATAGTCTTCGAACGTGAAAACACTTTGGCTCGCCCGTACGGTGCTGGGGATGCGGCAGACCGGGAACGCGGGCTAGGTGCACCATGCGGCGGAGGCGACATGGTAAAAGTGCACTGTCACCGTAATTCATCCTTAGCGGCCAATTTCCCGCGTCGCATCAACAATCTAGGTCATTTTCGGTTTCGCTTTAGGCAGCGCGGCCAGCAAGAGCTGGTGCTGTTTCTTCTTTCTCTTCGACGTGAGGGCTCACCCATTCGTCGGTTATCACGCGGCTGACCAAGGTGCCCGGCACCGCTTTTCTCAAGGCACGCAGCAAAAAGTATCTAACCCGCTCGGACAGTCAAGAGGTGTGGCAGGCAGGCCATGCGCAGCCAGCCGCAGCGAGCCGCCAAGACGCGCGAAGCACTTCGGCGGTGTAGGACAGCGGCACGCCAGAACGCGCGCAGGCCAGGCGTTGGCTTGCCCAATTGTGTTTTGACTATTTGGCTGAACGGGCGCGTAAAATATCAGGTTCGCCCGGTCGGGCAAACTAACTCAGGGAGGATGGTATGAAGATGAATCGACGTAATGCTCTCGCCCTTGGTGCCACCTCGTTGGCGGCCCCGCTATTGGTCGCAAAGCCCATTCCGGTAGCGGCCAAGACCTACGGTCCGACTGATGGCAAAGAGATTTTTCCCGGCGTTCGGCTCGTCGAACTGGGAACACGAGACTCCCATATCAAGGGGTACAAGAAAATTGCCATGGAAGACGTCGTCTACCAGCCAAAGGCAACTAGCCCGCTCGGGGATGTCATGGCCGACGATATGGTCTGCACGGTCACTGAAGGCGAGCTGCAGGTCACGGCCGGAGACATGCAGTTCACGGCCAAGGAGGGTGACGTATGGAGCTGCGGCAAGGGTAGCACGAAGGAGGCTGCTACGAACAACGGAACAGCGGTCGCAGTGATGCGGGTGATTAACCTGAAGGCTGCATAAAGTTACCCACACTCTGGCGACTGCAGACGCTCCAGCCGGCTTCGGCCGGCGGGCTTTTCCGGTGCGCCACGGCCTCGATGACCGGACATTTCTGCCGGCGCGCTGTGGCCAGCGCGGCGGCAGACTGAGGCCTTAGCGCACGGGCGAGCCGCCCTTCAGTGGTGGTGGGCGGAAACGCTCTTGACGTATTCGGACACCAGTTCCCTCGGTGCCGACTGACTGACGTCGCCGACGCTAAGGATGCCGACCATCCGCATATTCTTGTTGATCACCGGCAACCTGCGGATTTTCAGTTCTTCCATGTGCCGTACGGCCTTGGCCAGATCGTCGTCTTCGCGGCAGCAGTGAATGCCGGCCGTCATAACATCGCGCGCCGTTGCGATGCGGCCGTCGAAACCATCTTCTGCCAGTCCGTTGCAGACAATATCGCGGTCGGTCACCATTCCGATCAGTCGGTCGTTCTCTCCAATGGGAATCGACCCGATATCCTGGGCTCGCATCATTTTCGCCAGTTCGGTGACAGCGGTTTCGGGGCTGACCCAGTCGACACCCTTATGCATTGCGTCTTTGACTTTCATGGCGGACCTCCCTTGCTGGGTTGGTGAATGTCCCCTGTCCCATTCTAACGCGGACGGGGTTTGGCTGCCAGAGGTCATCATCCAGACCCGCATTTTGCGGTGGTTGTCATGCGGAATTACGGTGACAGTGCACTTTTTACCCATGTCGCTCCCGCCGCATGGTGCACCTTGCCCGCGTTCCCGGTCTGCCGCATCCCCCAGCATCGATAACCGCAACATCGGCGATGCGGCAATATTCGATGAGCGGTCCTTGTGGAACGCATAGTCTTCGGACGTGAAAACACTTTGGCTCGCCTGTACGGTGCTGCGGCAGACCGGGAACGCGGGCAAGGTGCACCATGCGGCGGGGCGAACATGGTAAAAAGTGCACCGTCACCGTAATTCCGGTGCACTATTTTCTTTTCGCCGCCTGGCTCGTTTCCGGGTTTCGCGGCTTTGCCGATTTGTCCGGCGATGCTCTCGGCCCACGGGTGCATCGAAAAACCGCAACATCGGCGACGCGGCAATACTCGGTGAGCAGTTCTTGCGGAACATATATTCTGGCAGACCGGGAACGCGGGCAAGGTGCACCATGCTGCTGAGGCGGCGGCATGGCAAAAAGTGCACTGTCACCGTAATTCACTGCCGAAGCAGGAATTGATATAAACCGTGGGAATCGCGAGGCCGCCCTTGCGGGGGTGACGCCGGCGCTGCATCCTGACCAGAAGGCCCGGGGGGACACCGTGAACCTATCGAGCAGCGCAGCGAAAGGGCGAGCCGTCCTGACGCGAACCTGGAACCGAATTCGGTTCTGGTGCAGCTTTCCTTTTGCTCGCCTCGGTTTTTGGCTTCGGGAACGCAAGCGCTACAATGCGATGTTCCCGCGACGCTGGCTGAGTCCTGCCCAGATCATTGACCACGACCTCGAACTTGTAGACGATGATGATGTCGGCAAGCTGGATCGATCGTTGCTGGATTTGCTTGTTGCCAGAAGGGATCATCTTAAGTCGTCAAGTGGGAAATTCACCATTTTAAATATATCACTTTTTACCTTTTTGGTTGCGAACTACTTTCACCTAGGAACCGATGTTAGCGTCTATGGAATTTCTATTAAAAGCTCTCCAGGTGTTGCGGAATCTCTTCTCGCTATATCAAGCACGCTCGGAATATACGCGGCCACCCTCCAGGCCAACATAGCAATCGTCGACGGGGCTATAGCCCACCTTCTCAAGCGGATTTTTCCTCGGGGTATACTCAATGTTATGCAGTCAGCTTTGATTCCAGAGACTGCCATCGGGAAATACTTTCCATCGAATATACCACATCTGGTTTTTACAGGTTTTCATTCGGCTGCTTCCAAATATTTCGTATATTTTTATTTGATGTTGTTGATTGTAATAATAGCATGCGTGTACGCAATAAGTATGCTTCTGATGAAGGAAATATGGATTGCGTCATCTCTTGGAGTTTACAGTAAGATAATCGTTGTCTATGTCTTTATTTGCGGTATTTTTGGCGCAATGTTTCTATTGCTAACCAGGTTTCCTTCTCCATACCGAGATTATTCGGTGCTCCACAAGATGCAAATTGCAGAACAACTATGGCCGGATCAGGCATCGGACCTTCGACAACAGCTTTACGGGGCCAAAATCGAGGACCGGGCCGATTTAGAACGTCGAGGATACATCAAGCCTTACAAGATGCCAGAAGGAGCTTGAATACGAGCGGGGCGGCCCCGTCTTGCCACAAGAGCCTGCCTACGATCCGTCACTCCATACCGGAATACGATTGATTCCCAGCCGGCGGATACGAAGGCCGACAGCCTCGCGCTTGGTCGCGGAAAATGGCTCCACTTCCAGCCTGCCGTGATCCTTGCCGTCTTCGCATTTTCATTCGGTAAGCCAGCGAGTCGATGTCCACATCGCCAAAAATCTGGATCAGATCATCGGGGAAATAATTGTAGAGCTCTTGCAGTAGCCGCAGCGGATGCGGACCAGCCGCCTGCCGTCGTTCAAATTGGGATAGCGGCTAACAGTGTGGCGTGTCGCGGCACGAAATTGCAGGAAACGAAAAATCCCGATCGCCATAAGTCTCTGATTTGCCTTGTTGGCTGGGGAACCTGGATTCGAACCAGGACTAACGGAGTCAGAGTCCTCGCAACTCCGTTGTTTTTTCTATATTTTATGCCAGTTTTGTTGCAGATCGGTTGCAATTCCCGAAAGTGGGGAGCTTGTCGTCAATAGTAGGTAATGATTGAGGAATCCAGACGCCGATCATCTTATCAGCATTTCACCGTTGTTATGTTGCAATGAAATCCGTTAGTGTGCTTCTGCAACACACAGGAGAACAGTGCAATGTCAGTGCGGCAGCGTAAGGGAACAGACAAGTGGTGCCACGACTACTTCGACGGCGATGGCAAGCGTCACCAAATGCTGTATCGGACGAAGCGTGAAGCGAAGGAGGCCGAAGCCAAAATCGGGGTGGAATTAAAGGGCAACATTCACGTCGCAGACCCCAGCTCGATCACGGTGAGAGAGGCGGGTGTGTCCTGGCTGAAGGCGTGCGACAAGCTGGAGCGCTCGACCCGCGACCAGTACAAGGGGCACTTGGAGAACCACATCTATCCCAACATTGGTAAGACGAAGCTGAGCAAGATAGGCGTGCCGTTCGTCTATGAGTTTCTGGACAAGCTTCGCGAGCAGGGCCTTTCCGAGCCGATGGTGCGCGCTGTCAGGGTAAGCCTCGGGGCGCTGCTGTCGAATGCCCAGAAGCATAGAAATGTCGTCTTCAATGCCGTGAAGGAAATGGGCCGCGACAGCAAGCCAAAGGATGGCCGACATAAAAAGCGTCTCAAGGTGGGCGTCGATATCCCGACCACTGCAGAAGTGAGGCTCATCATAGCCGCAGCTAAAGAGGGGAGAGCACGTGTGTTCCTCCGCGTCGCTGCTATGACTGGCATGCGTGCCAGCGAGTTGCGCGGGCTGACATGGGACGCCATTGACCTTGCGAAGGGCACGGTTGATGTCAGTCAGCGCGCCGATGCCTACGGAAAGCTTGGCTCACCCAAGTCTGCCAGTGGTATTCGAACGCTGCCACTCACCCCGAACCTCATTGCTGAGCTGCGCGAGTGGAAGCTCGCCTGCACGTCGCGCGTCTTCGTCTTTCCCAGCATAACGGGCAAGAAGACAGGCGGCATCATGAATCACTCCAACATCATCAAGGACTGGCTCCACCCTGCTCAAATCAGCGCTGGGGTGACTGTGAGCACCGGCGAGCTTGATGGCGATGGCAATCCCATCGTGGCGCCAAAGTACACGGGCCTGCACGCGCTGCGCCACTACTATGCGTCGCACTGCATCAATTCGAAGGACGACGGTGGGCTTGGTCTTGACCAAAAGGTTGTTCAGGAGCGACTAGGGCATTCGTCTATCGTGATGACAATGGACGTTTATGGCCACCTGTTCCCCAAGGGCAATGCAGCCGCTGAACTCGCTGCCATGGACGCTGCGCTTTACTAGTGGTTGGTTGGCTCATCCCACAAGCTGGGGATGCTTTTCAGTTGATCCTCAATTTCAAGGACAGCCTTCCTCAAGATCACCCTTTCTTCGGGCCATAGGCTGTGCAACGTCCGAAGCTCAGCGACGGCCGCTTCGAACTTCTTGATTATCTTTTCTGCGCGCTGATTGTCCGTCATTTTGGCCATGGCACTAGGCTCTCCGTTTGCCACCCTTCTAGCCGCTAGTGCTTAATGTGAGATTTAGGGGCTTGATCGGCCAAAGCCCTCGCCTGTAGCGCGACAAGCATGCGCTTCGCCCCAAGTGTGTGGGCGGCGCGAAGCTTGCTGCTGTGCGGGGCCCTAGTGCGAGGAGTAAAGCGCATAGGCTGCTGCTAAATACGAGAGTGCGAGCATCACGTAGGAAATTTGAACGGGCGTCATCTGGGGCGAATCCTTGTTGAAGATGACCCTCTACATACTCTTCCTTTTGGCGCTCATTGCCAGTTATCTGCAAGAGTCCCCACCAAAACGACATTGATACCCGCGTTTCACAGCTAACTTGTGTACAGCCAAGGGCTTGACACGTTTTCCATAGACAACTGCCAGTCGCTCTACCAACTAGGAATGTTGTCCTAGTCTGTTTTTCGTCCATCAAGGACTTTCAGACAGGAGACATCACATGCCCAAGAGCAAAGACGTAGCAGCCGATAAGCCGCAGACCAAAAAGGCCCGCGTGCAGGAAATGCTGAATGCCGGTGCTGTTAGCGTCGCAGAGATCGCGGAGCAGCTGTCGATCAGCCGGCAGGCCGCCTACTCATTGATCGGCGACGTGAAGCGCAGCGGCGTTGAAATTGCCGGTGTCATGAAGGACGGTGCGATGCGCTACAGCGTTACTGCCCCAAAGCGCGCAAAGGCCAAGACGCTCGCCTTTGGCAAGGGAGCGAGCGTCAGCGCTGCCCCATCGGAGGGGAAGGAATGACGATTCAGCAACTAATCGACGCGCTGACCGCCATTCGCGATGCGACAGGCGGCGACATAGAAGTCCGCATGGGAAGTAAATGGCGGTCGCATTCCGTGGCTGAGGCCCAGGTTGTCTTTCAGGAGGCAAACGCCTTCGAACCATACGTGCTGATCATCGCCGAAGCCAACTGACTCGGGTAACGATGGGGCGCTGGGCGACAGCTCCGCGCCCCCGTTGCTGATATCAGCCTCGCAGCTTGTTGATCCTCTGGGTGAACTTGCCCGCCGTTGGCGCGCTGCGCTTCTGCCGGTAGCCCACCCCATCATCGGATTCCAGAAAGCTAGCGACGACCCTCTCCACCGGGAACCCACCGTAGGCTGACGTAGCTATCACGACCGCGCCGCTGCCGTCGTCTGACGCCTGCACCACAAA
Organism: Mesorhizobium sp. M0106; assembly: GCF_040322715.1. Lineage (NCBI taxonomy): Bacteria > Pseudomonadati > Pseudomonadota > Alphaproteobacteria > Hyphomicrobiales > Phyllobacteriaceae > Mesorhizobium > Mesorhizobium sp. M0106. Next base: position 44,431 of record NZ_JAMYUA010000005.1, read on the forward strand.
CTTGTTCCGCTGCTGGAGCAGTGCTGCCACACCTTCCTGTAGCCCCGGCTTGATACCTGCTTTGGCAATTTCAGAGGCGAGCGAGCGCTCTACGGTCTCCCTATCCCGCTTGGCTTTCGCATGCCCGGCGGAAAGGCGTTCGATCTCGGTTGAAAGGCGATCCATTTCCCCCTCATACCATGCCTTCAGCTCGCGCCCTTCGTCGTTCAGGATGAAGCGGTCTGGGTACTTGGGATGGACGCGATAAGCTTCCTTGAAGTCGTCGGGCACGTCGTCCATCGAGTTGACCAACACTGGCATGCTGAACTGGCCATGTTCGTCCACGTACGGCTTTGCCATGGTCGTTCTCCCTTATGCCGCTTCCCGGTAGAGGGCTTGCAGTTCCTCACGCGCCTTCATCGCGGCTTCAGCAAGCGTAATGGCTGGCGAGTTCGCGACGCGTTCGACGAAGCCAACGAATGCATCGCCCTGCGCCTCAGCCAGTGCCAGCGCCTTTTTTAGGCGACGTGACCGCTCATACTGGGCAGCGAAGAACTGGCTCCGGTAACGATGCCGCACAATTCCCATGTAGCCGGGTGTCAGGCCCGAGAGATAGGGCGGCCAGCGCAGAACGGCACCCAGCACTGTCTTGTTCTGCGTCTTGAACGCGTCGTTGATAGCCGCCTTGCGCTGGGCCTCCGTCATCGTCTTGAATGCGGCGCGGAACTCAGCTTCAACGGATGCAGTGACCGGAGACAACGCCGGAGCCGCTGTGTCCTTCTCGAACTGTTCCAGTCCGCCAGCGATTCTCGCCCGGGCGGCATCGAGTTTCGTTGCCACGGCGGCGGACGACGACAGCGCGTGGTTTCGAACTTGCAGAAGTCCGACTTCAGGCACCTGCGTTCTGTCGCGCATTGTCACGTCAGCGAACTTCACGATGCGTTGCGCCGCCTCGCGAGCCGCTTTGATCGAGTTGGCGAGGTCATCCAGATCGTCGTCCTCGACCTTTTCGCGGCTGACAGGATCGACAGCGTGAAACTGTTCGATCAGCCTTTCATCGACTGACACAGGTGCATTGACTGCCATGGATTTTCTCCTTCACACTTTTCTATTTTCGACTACGAGCAAGTGGTAGCTGACCGTCGCAACGGCCGGCCTGATCTCGATGAATCCGACGCCGGTAAACTGCCGTCTGCGGGGTGCCAACATGACCCTCGCAATGTCGCCATCACGACTCATGTACTCGCCGCGATTTCCATCGACCCACACTTTGTCGCCCGAATTGAAAACAGGTGTTTCTATCGGGATTAGCCCTTCCGTGTTCCGCTGGTAGCTGCTGTATGTTCCGTACATGTTTTTGCGGACCAACTTTGCCTCACGTCTCCCGCTCGGGTTGCTGAGAAACCCGCTCACGACCCAGCGAAGCTGTCCTGATCCTGCTACGGACAGGGCAACGATGTCGCCGACCGCTACGGTCATCAGATTTCCTCCGCGCGCGCTATGCGGCCCTGCGCTTGCGAAAAATCGATGGGCGGCAAGCCGGCGCGGTCACGCTGCACCAACAACGCGAATTGCCAACGCCACAAAATGAGGTGGTCTGAGCCGCCGCTGTCGCTATCATATTGCACCGCGACGAACAGGTCGTTGAAGCCCGACGCTTTGACCAGCATCTTGCCGTCATGCGTCTCCATGAAGGGGTGAACTTCTGCCGTAGCGGGCACCGCGAAATGGAGCGTGTCCTGTTTCACAAGCGACACCGAACCTTTCAGGTACCCAGCTGACGTGTAACCCACTTCAAAGTCGTTGCGCTGCCAACCCTTCCGGATGTCGGATTGGGGACGCAGTGTGAACAGCAAGTTGGGCGTGCCATTCCAGTCAATAGCGCGAATCAGGAAAAAGTGACGGCCCTTGCCGAGAGCGCGTTCGTATGCGCCTTCCTCGACCGCATAGCCGATGATCCATTTGTGCTTACGCCTTGATGTTATGATGTCGCCGCTGCGCATGTTCTGTTCTCACATCGGAATGGCTATGGTGAAGGTCTTCGTCTGACGCCGAGCCTGTGCGATCACTGCCAGGCACCCAGCGACGGCGTTCGCCACGTCGTCATGCGCTTCGGCTTTGTGATCGATTGTTTCGCGCCCCGCGCTGGTCACGCGGCGCTGAAGACCGACGAGCTGCGCGACCATCTTCCCGTGGTCCAGCAATTGAATGCTGTGGCTGTTCAACATCGGCAGGAAGTTGAGGAATAGTTCGGTCTTGGTCATTGGCGACCGCAGGTATCGGATGCCATGCCGCTCAAAGGCAGCGGTCACCCATTCACCACCGTAAGCATCGCCATAGACGCTGTCGCAGCCGTAGGATTTCAGGATAGCCGAAAACTTGGCGACAACTTCTTCAGGCTTAAACGGCGGCTTCGCTTCCTCAAGCCGATCCAAAACAATCAGATCCTTGCCCAGTTGCTGATCGTCTAAGCCGTCATGACCGATACCCAATGTGAAGCTGTCACTTGACCCGCCGCTAGGGTCACAGAAGCCCGTGTAGGGCCGCCGGTGGTTATTTGGCAGGATGACCGCCAGTGCCGCAACTACGCAGGCCTGCACTGTTTCAAGGCTCACAAAGGCCTCAAGATCATTCCTGAATTCGCCCAAATATTCGGCGCGCGCTTTGGCTTCATCCTTTTCCAGCGCGCGATCAACGACACGCTGCGCCAATGATGGATTGAAGGTGCGGCTCGCGCCCCTCGCGACCAGGATAAGGGGATCACCGTTTGGACCGAAGTCGCGCTCGACGGCTTGAAACACTTCACCCGACTTTGCGTGCGGCGAGCTAATCGCAATCAGCGGTCCAGATGTCGTCGCGAGCGAAGGGCGCACCGCATTCAAGATCTCCGTATCGGTGTTCGCGCTATTTTCCTCGGACTGGAAAAACGCCAGTTCGTCGAAAATTGCGCCGATACTGGTGACGCCGCGCAGCCCGCGCCATGACGCGGCGCGCACTTCCAGTTCAATGCCGGTCTTGAGCTTGATGACATCGGCGCTGACGTTCTCCACCATCTCCCGGAACAGGGGTAGGTCGGTGAAGGTCGACCGCGCATAGCCGAAAGCGATGCCGGCCTGTTTGGCGTTATAGGCCATGTACAGGAGCTTGCCGGTTTCACCGGGAACCAGCTTGTCGCTCCAGTCACAGAGTCCGGCTAGGTAGGTGCTCAGGACGCTCATCGCCCTCGTCTTGCCGCCACGGCGTCCGACGATGCCCCAGAACTCCTCGACAGGGGACAGCGGTTCGTGGTGGCGCTTCGTCAGTTGCGTGAAGAGCGATCGTTCTTCGTCCGTGAGCGGTTCGCCCATCAAGGCGATCAGGAGCATCCGCCATGCCTGCCAGCTGTCGCCTTCGAGGATGGTCCCGAACAGGTCCGGGTCGGCAAGGGCTTCGCGCATGGAGATGAGAGGCTTCATGCTGCGCCCTGCCGCTTGGACGCCAAGTGGTCTTCGATGGTCTTGGGCGGCTTGGCTGCTCGCTTCAGGCCCAGCGACTCCAGTAGGCGGCGAAGCGAGTTGGCCGATGTCTGGTACTTCATGAGGTCATCAGTGTTGACCGTGCCCTCGTTGGCGAACTGCACTTCCATCTGTTCCAGTGCGAGGGCAATGTGCGCGGCACTCTTGATGATAATGTACTGGCTCTGGGCGATAGCGTCGGGGCCGCCCAGATCAGCCACGTGCTGCGCGATGACGTCATACAGGCGCTTGGACCATGCCGTCCGGCCATCGACCCCAGGCAACAGGGCGCTGCCGTTTGCGACGCCGCTTTTGCCTTTTGTCTTCTTAGGGACTGGATAGGGTGTGCCCACTATGCATCTGCCGTGTAGTTTGCCTGTGGATTGAAGTAGTGCAAATGCCTAGGGCGCACTGCAACTGAAGTGCAACTGGAACTTTTTGCTGTTATTTTCGGGAATAGTTAGAAACACTTAGCGGCGACTGGCACAACACTTGAGGATGAGTAGTATTCTAGTGCAGCTGGAACTTTAGCCCGAACGGCATCAGCAAGAAAAAGTGCCGGTTCATCGGATGTTCTTTGTCTCCGAACAACAGGGGTGACGCCGCCCTGCTGTGCCGGGGGTGTAGGGGGATTTCTCTTCTCTATGCGTAGGGAAAGTTAAAACGCAAAAAAATTTGCGCCGCCTATATAAAAAGAGGTTGCGCTTTACCCCTGCACCCCCGGCACAGCTAAAACGGGATTTCAGGATCAATCATATCGGCTGAGGGCATGTATCCCGCGTCCTTGTAGAGCATAGCCGCTTGGTTGGGCGTCACCTTGCCGCCCGTTGGAACCATGTCTGTCAGCGTGATGCCCGCGAAGTAGGGAACAAACTTTCCCTCGGGGTTGCGATGTCGCCTTGGCTTGACGCCGATGTGCAATCCGAGCAGGTCGGAAGCAAAGGTTGAATCAGCCATCGAGTGGTGTCCATGGTCCTTCGCCCACTCGTTGAAGCGATCATACAGCATGCTTTTCGATATTTCGTATTCTCGATCAACTGCGCACATGTCGGACACGAAACGCTTCACAGTGCCCGCATTCTCATCCATCTGGTCGAGGTACTCCAAGCCTGACTCGGGCTGCAGGAAGCGTCCACGCTGCTTGAGGCGTTTGTACCCATCTAGCCATATGTTGATGATGCCCGGCATCTCAGCGATTAGCTCGTCGGTGAGCGTTAGGTTCTCGCGCCCAAAGAAGCTCTCGGTGAAGCTGATGACAATGAAGCGCGTGATAACGACGCCAGTCGGGTCAGTTAGCTTTGGCGGGCCGTTCGAGATGAGGACGATGCATGTCGGAAGCAATCCGTTCCAGTGCCCCTTGTACATGCGTCGGATTGATTGAGGGTCTTGGCCTGTGATGGAGAGTATGTTCTCCACCGTGTGACTGCCCTTTCCTGTGCCGCGTTGATCAGCGATCACAGCAACCGTCTTCCCGATGAGATTTTCCGCGCCAAACGTCTCGCTGAAGTCGTGCAGCTTGGGATTGATGAACCTGCCCGGACCGACCGCCACTCGTAGGAGGCGTCCGATAGTGCTTTTGCCGCTGCGCTTGTCGCCAATTAGAGCGAACGCTTTCTGGAGTGACCTGTCGCTCGTGATGCAATAGCCGCATATCTCCTCAATGCAGGGTGCCGACCCCGCGTCCTCGGGGAATATGTCCACCATGAAGCGCTGCCATGTTGGTGACTTGGCGTCGGGGTCGTAGTCGCAGTCCACGCCATGCAGAGTGAACAGGCGCTGGTCGGGCTTCATCAACTGCCACGTGTTGAGATTGAACACGCCATTCCGGAACGGGATCAAGTCACTAGGCTTGGGTTCTTTGCCGGTAGGGTTGATCCAAAAGGGCGTCTCGGCCAAGTTTGATAGCTGCATGACGCCAGCAAGTGCGGACAGCACATCAGCCACGAGGTTACGGGTTGCGGCGAGCGGCGTGATGCCCTTCTGCGTCTTCACCTTCTGCTGCTCAAGCCACGGATACAGACGCCCCTTCAATTCCTCCTGATCGACTTTTGTCCACCAACTGCCGTCCCACTGGTAGAAGTCGCTCCGCCAGTGCCATGTATCGTTGAGCGTTTTGCTGAAGGCACGAGCGACGTGAATCGGCTCGCTAGATGAAAGTATGCCCCGCTCTTCCTCGGGGCGCATGTCTACCCACGAGCGCAGCGTGTCAGGGCTGATGTTGAGCGATTCAGCCAGCTTCGGGATGCCTGTACATTTGCGTCCGCTTTTGAGGCGTTCCACGGTGTATCGAAGACGGCTGATAGATTTCTCAATTGCCGCCGGATCGTCACCGCACTTGGTAGCTACGATGCGGATCAGCTTTTCAACTTCCGCCTCCGTCCAACCGTGCGTTAGCAAAGCGCCAGGCACGCGAAGGCCAAGCACATTGCGCAGCCCATCCTGCCAGTGCCGCATAATCAGGGAGGCAAGGGCGAGGCGCTGGACGCGCTGTAGCAGCTCGGCACCGTCAACTTCCGGCAGCTCGCCATCCTCTGCCCAGCTGAGGCGTTCGCCGCAGGGGTGGACGGACGGCGGAAACATTGTCTGCCCACCTGTCGATCGAAGCTCGACCAGCATCCCGTCCTTTTTGCCGGTGTAGTTGAACGGCACAGTTGCGGGCACGTCCGCCCTGTAGAGCCAGTGTGCGTCGGGCGTAGCAGGACGGCCGAAGCGCTTGTCAGTTTGCGGCAGGAAGATTGGCGCAAGCTCAATCGCCTCAGCGCTGTCTAGATCAACGTCCACGAGGTTGCCGGACGGCGCTCCGAGCAGCACGCCGACATTGGAATTGTTGCCGGTGAAGGCCTTATCGACATCGACCTTATCAAGCGTCTTCTTTTCCCAGTTCTTTTCGAGCGGCGCCTTAGTCTGATGCTGGTAGGCAATCGGCACCCATCCGACACCCATATATCTGCGCGCCGATGACCGGGTGCCATCAATGTCGATGGTGGCTGACTGCTGTGCCATCTGCTCACGCGTTCTCTTTTTCGAGGAGCCACGCGAGGAGTGCTTTGCGGCTGGCGACGTAGCCGCCGACGACCTTCTTCACAGGGAATTCTCTGGGGTATCGAGTGAACAGGTACTCGACGGCACGGGCATCACGATTGATGATTTTGCCAATCGCTGGGGTGCCCCAAACGATGTCGTGGTCTTCGTCCTGCTTGATGTGGGTTCCTGCCATTGTCGGCTCTCCGAAAGAGCGCCGACTGGCATGATTCCATATAAGTGGGATTGAGACAGGCGGCGCGGGTTGTGTTCGCGTCAGTATGATTTTTGGTCCCCGGGCGGGACCCCTGTCTATCGCCCATTTACGCACAGTTAACTAACGCTCGCAAGCGCAGTGTTGCGGCATCGTTAACGGCGGAGAACCAGCGCTTTGTTGCAGGATCAGTTGCAGGGACGTTGCGTGCCAGTGCGGCCCCTTGTTGTTTTTATTGGCTTTTAGTTGCAAGCCATTGCAACACGGCGGTTTCATCGGATGGCGCGAAAAGCGTAGTAATTAGAAGGAGTTAGTGTGGCTGGGGAACCTGGATTCGAACCAGGACTAACGGAGTCAGAGTCCGTGGGTCTACCGTTAACCTATTCCCCAGCAGGCGCGGTTGTTGAAAACCGCGCGGGCAGGGCGGCGATGTCGCCGCGCGTGCCTTGTAGCCGCCGCCGGAAAATAGTCAACCCTGTGTCTGGGTTCAATCGTCGGCTTCCGGCGCTTCAACTCTCGCTGCGGCTATATTGCGAGTGCTCGAAGAACAGCACCACGCCGAGCGCGATCAGCAGCGGGATGATCAGGTAGAACAGCCGGAACACCAGCAGCGCCGCCAGCACGCCGACCTGGTCCATATGCGACAAGCCCGCAAGGAACACCACCTCGAAGACGCCGAGCCCGCCCGGCGCATGTGAAATCTGCGCGATCGAGAACGACACCAGGAACACGCCGAGCACGACGAAATAGCCGGGATTGCCCGCGGCGGGCAGGGCGAAGAAGATGATCGCCGCCGCCGCCAGCAGCTCGATCGGGCCGACCAGCAATTGCCGCGCCACGATCGGCAACGCCGGATAATGCAGCTGAAAGCTGCCGATCCTGAGTGGTCTCAGATGCAGCCAACTGCCGAATATGTAGGTCGCCACCACGAGCAGCATGGCGAGCCCTGCTGCTTGCGACAGCCGGTGATGCGGTATGCCGGAAAAACGATCGATCACCTCGGGCTCGAGCAGCAGGACGATGCTTGAGACGAACAGCGTCGACAGCACGAAGGTGATCCAGCAGATCGCCACCAGAATGCCGACATCCTGCCCGGTCAGGCCCTTGGTGCCGTAGGCGCGGTAGCGGATCACCGCACCGGAAAACACCGAGCCGCCGATGTTGTGCGACAGCGCGTAGGTGGTGAACGAGCAGAAGGTGACGAACAGCCACGATACTTTCTTGCCGATGTGCAGCAGCGCGATGTGGTCGTAGCCGGCGAGCGAGGCATAGGCGACGACCGAGCTCAGCGCCGCCAGCACCCAGCCGCGCGCAGGGATGGCGATTATGCCGGCCCAGACATCGTCAAGCGAGATGCCGCGCAATTCGTGCAGCAGCAGCCACAGCGAGAACACCACCGCGGCGATGCCGATGACGGGCCAGAAATAGCGCCTCCAGTTCATGGCATGACGATCATGCGTTGCAGCCCGTACCCGTTTTCGCAGCAGGCAAACCGCCCGCGTTGCCGAATGATTTACCCTCCATTTCAGAAATGCCTCATTGAAGCCGGCTATTCAACCGGGAAGGCGCGTTGTGGCGCTCGCGCCTTCCCTTCTCTCAAGGGGACAAGGGGTCACCGACGTCGCCGCCTTCACGCCTCCGGCAAAATTCGCCGCGAGCGCTCTTGGTGATCCGGCCCGGCGCTGATAGTCTGGCGACAACTTGAACATGTAAAAGCGCCTGCTGCGTCCGATCTCGGTTCGCGCGGCGCCGGAAGGAACGACAGTGGAAGACCACGACGCCGGCGCTGGCGCGCCGGAAGTGGGCGTGTCCAGGGGTTCGCCGACGCCGTCCGGCCAGGCAAGCCCATCCACCGGACGCTACGGCCGTCAGGTGCAACCCTGGTCCGGCAATGGACAGGCTGGCGACACGTCCCACGATTACAAGGGTCAGAACGGCCCGCATCAGAACGGCAAACCCAAGAAACGGCGCAAGCGCCGGCGCGGGCGCAAGGTTTTCGCACGCGACGAGGCTCGTCCGGTGATATCAGGCACTTCGGTGCCCGTCGCCAACGAGGCCCCGGCCGCGCGCCTACCCCAGCCAGCGGCTTCGATCGCTTCCCCGTCTTCGCTCGCGCAATTGCCTCCAGCCTCGCCAAGGCCGGAGCAAGGTGCCCGCACATCGCCGCCGCTGCAGGAATTGCCGGTGTTTGCCGCGCTCGATCTCGGCACCAACAATTGCCGCCTGCTGGTCGCGGTGCCGACGCGCCATGGCCAGTTCCGCGTTATCGATGCCTTCTCGCGCATCGTCAGGCTGGGCGAGGGCCTTACCGCCAATGGCCGGCTCGGCGACGCCGCAATGGACCGCGCGGTCGAGGCGCTGAAGATCTGCGGTGACAAATTGCGCAACCGCAAGGTCAGGAAGGCAAGGCTGATCGCCACCGAGGCCTGCCGGACCGCCGCCAACGGCGTCGAGTTCCTCGAGCGCGTCGAGCGCGAGGCCGGCCTGCGGCTCGAGATCATCGACCGCCAGACCGAGGCGCGGCTGGCGGTGTCGGGCTGCGGCTCGCTGGTCGAGCGCGACACGCAAGGCGTCGTGCTGTTCGACATCGGCGGCGGCTCGTCCGAAATCGCGCTGATCGACCTCACCGGCCACCGCTCGCCAAGGCTCGCCAACCACATCGTCTCGTGGACCTCGCTGCCGGTCGGCGTCGTTTCGCTGGCCGAGCGTTTTGGCGGCCGCACGGTGACGCGCGAGATCTTTGGCGCCATGGTCGACGATGTCGCAGTGCGGCTGCGCGCCTTCGACGGGCGCGACCGGCTGAGCCACCTCCTGTCCAGCCCGAAATTCCATTTGCTCGGCACCTCGGGCACGGTGACGACGCTGGCCGGCGTCCATCTCGATCTCGAACGCTATGACCGCCGCCGCGTCGACGGGCTGTGGATGGATCGCGACAGCGTCGACCGCATGGTCGAAAAACTGGTCGGCTGGGATTTCCAGCAACGCGTCGCCAACCCTTGCATCGGCGCCGACCGCGCCGACCTGGTTCTGGCCGGCTGCGCCATATTGGAGGCGATCCGCGCCGTCTGGCCGTCGGAGCGGCTGCGTGTCGCCGACCGCGGCCTGCGCGAGGGCATATTGAGCGAATTGATGGCCGATGACGGCGTCTGGCGGCGAGGCCGGCAATGACCAAGAAACCGGAAAGACCGAGCTCCGCCGGCATTCGCGTGCTGAAGACGAAGATCAAGAAGAAAAGCGGCTTGAAGGAATCGTCGCGCCGCTGGTTGCAGCGCCACATCAACGATCCCTATGTCCAGCGCTCGAAGGCCGACGGCTATCGTTCGCGCGCCGCCTACAAGCTGATCGAGATCGACGACAAGCACCATCTGCTCAAGCCAGGCATGAAGGTGATCGACCTTGGTGCGGCGCCCGGCGGCTGGTGCCAGGTCGCCGCCGCGCGTACCAAGTCGACCGCGGAACACCCTAACGTCGTCGGCATCGACTATCTCGAGATGGACGCCGTGCCGGGCGCGCCGGTGCTGCTGATGGATTTCCTCGATCCGCAGGCACCCGAAAAGCTGGCCGAGACGCTGGGCGGCCAGCCCGACATCGTGCTCTCCGACATGGCCGCACCCACCACCGGCCACAAGCGGACCGACCACATCCGCACCATGCATTTGTGCGAGGTGGCGGCCGATTTCGCGCTGTCGGTGCTGAAGCCGGGCGGACATTTCCTCGCCAAGACTTTTCAGGGCGGCGCCGAAAACGAATTGCTGGCCAGGCTGAAACGGAATTTCCGCTCGGTCCATCACGTCAAGCCGCCAGCCTCGCGCGACGAATCGGTGGAGCTTTATTTATTGGCGAAGGATTTTAAGGGCGGAAACGGCACAGCGTAAATTCGCTCTGTAGCGATCCTTCGCACCCCCCTCCGTCCTGCCGGACATCTCCCCCTCAAGGGGGGAGATCGGATGTCATCGCGGCCTTCGCAAACCTTCGACCGTGAAGAGTGAGTGCAGTGCCGAAGCTGCCAATCTCCCTCCTTGAGGGGGAGATGGCCGGCAGGCCAGAGGGGGGTGCTGTCCCGCCGGCGCTGGAGGGCGCCACTCCTCAACTCCCCGGCGGGCTCACCGGCTCCAGCGTCTTCGGCGGCGTCAACCTGCCATGTCCCGACACGGCATTGCCGGCGTCCGGCGCCAGCCGCATGAACGACAGCGAGGCTGCCGCCGATACCGCCGCTACGATGAAGAAGGCGGTGTGGAAGTCGCTCAGCGTCAGCGGGCCGCCATGGATATTGGTCGACACTTCCAGGATGCCGCCGGCCAGCGCCACACCGAGTGCGATCGCCAACTGCTGGAACACCGCCGTGATCGGCGTCGCCTTGCTGGTGTCGGCGGCCGAAATCTCGGCGTAGGCAAGCGCGTTGATGCCGGTGAAGAACATCGACCGGATGAAGCCCCCGGCGAGCAGCATGGCGAGGATCAGCCCATAGGGCGTGTCGGGTGTGAACAGGCCGTTGATGGCGATGGACGCGGCAGCGATGAGCGAGCCTGAAATCAGTACCCGGCGGAAGCCGGCGACCCTGAAGATCAGCGCGGTGACGAATTTCATGCCTATGGCGCCGATTGCCGAGACGAAGGTGATCATGCCGGACTGGAACGGCGTCAGCCCGAAACCGATCTGGAACATCAGCGGCAACAGGAAAGGTACGGCACCAATGCCGATGCGGAACAGTCCGCCGCCGAGCACCGACGAGCGGAACACCCGATTGCGAAACAGCTCGAGCGCCAGCAGCGGGTTCTTGGCGCGGCGCGCGTGCAGCAGGTAAAGCACCGCCGATGCCAGCCCGACGGCAACGGTGATAAAGCCGGCAACTGGCGGCAGAGCCGGCAGGCTGACCACCGACAGGCCGAACACGATGCCCGATGCCGCCAGCCCACTCAGCACGAAACCGGTGAAATCGAGCGGCGGCGTCTGCGCGGCGTCGGTCCTCGGCAGGAAACGCGTGGCCAGCCAGATGCCGATCAGCCCGATCGGCACATTGATCAGAAAAATCCAGTGCCAGGAAAAATAGGTCGTGATGAAGCCGCCAACCGGCGGGCCGACCAGGGGGCCGACCAGAGCCGGGACAGTCAGCCACGACATGGCGGCGACGAGTTCGCTTTTCGGCGTCGCGCGTACCAGCACCAGGCGTCCGACCGGCGTCATCATGGCGCCGCCAATGCCTTGCAGGAAACGTGACACCACGAAAGCCGGCAGCGAATTGGAAATGGCGCACGCGACCGAACCGACGATGAACACGGCGATCGCGGCACGGAAGACATTCTTGGCGCCGAAGCGGTCGGCCATCCAGCCGCTTATCGGAATGAAGATCGCCAGCGATACCAGATAGGCGGTCAGCGCCAGCTTGAGCGCGATCGGGCTGGTGTGGATGTCGATGGCGATCGCCGGCAACGATGTCGCAATGACGGTCGAATCCATGTTTTCCATGAATAGAGCGACCGCCAGGATAAGCGGAATGGTGCGGTTCACGATGGATCCGGCCTTGAAATGTGCGTCGCGATTGCTTGCCGGCCTTGGGGCCAAACCGACAGGTAGGGCGGTTATCATGGCTTGGCCCGGATGTCGCATTAATTTGCTGTCACGTTTGTGCGACCGCAAGTCTCGCAGCCCCTGGGGCAAAATGCAGCTTCGCCACTACACAACCATCGGCTTTTCAACGGCCACGGGACGTGTTACGAGCCAGCGCCAATCCTGAAAGGGAAGAAGACGAGTCGGCGCTGTCCATCCAGGGCGAGCGCCTTTCCTGCATTCCGAGGGCTGGCCATGGCAAAAATCATCGAGACGTCCACCGGCGCATTGGCGCTGACCTTTGACGACGTGCTGCTGCAGCCGGGTCATTCCGAGGTCATGCCCGGCGAGACCGACATCCGCACCCGCATCGCCGGCGACATCGACCTCAACGTGCCGATCCTGTCGGCCGCCATGGACACGGTTACCGAGGCGCGGCTCGCCATCGCCATGGCCCAGGCCGGCGGCATTGGCGTCATCCACCGCAATTTCTCGCCGGCCGAACAGGCCGAGCAGGTGCGGCAGGTGAAGAAATTCGAATCCGGCATGGTGGTCAACCCGGTCACCATCGGTCCCGAGGCGACGCTTGCCGATGCGCTGGGTCTGATGCGCACCTACAGCATTTCGGGCATTCCGGTGGTCGAGAACGGCGGCACCGGCGGCCACACGGTCGGCCGGCTCGTCGGCATCCTGACCAACCGCGACGTCCGCTTCGCGTCCGATCCGGCGCAAAAGGTCTATGAGCTGATGACCCGCGAGAACCTGATCACGGTCAAGGAGAACGTCGATCAGGACGAGGCCAAGCGGCTGCTCCATCAGCACCGCATCGAGAAGCTTGTTGTGGTCGATCGGGACGGCAATTGCGTCGGGCTGATCACGGTCAAGGACATCGAGAAGTCGCAGCTCAACCCGCACGCCACCAAGGATGCGCAGGGGCGCTTGCGCGCCGCCGCCGCCACCAGCGTCGGCGATGACGGTTTCGAACGGGCCGAGCGCCTCATCGATGCCGGTGTCGACCTTCTGGTGATCGACACCGCGCACGGTCATTCGCAGCGCGTTCTGGATGCGGTGAGGCGGGCCAAGAAGCTGTCCAACTCGGTACGCATCCTGGCCGGCAACGTCGCCACCGCGGAAGGCACCTTGGCGCTGATCGATGCCGGCGCCGACGCGGTCAAGGTCGGCATCGGACCAGGCTCCATCTGCACCACCCGCATCGTCGCCGGCGTCGGCGTGCCGCAGCTCTCGGCGATCATGTCGGCGGTCGAGACGGCGCAGAAATCCGGCGTTTCGGTCATTGCCGATGGCGGCATCAAATATTCGGGCGATCTCGCCAAGGCACTGGCCGCCGGCGCAAGTGCTGCGATGATCGGCTCGCTGCTGGCCGGCACGGACGAGAGCCCGGGCGAGGTCTATCTGCACCAGGGCCGCTCCTTCAAAGCCTATCGCGGCATGGGCTCGGTCGGCGCGATGGCACGCGGCTCCGCCGATCGTTACTTCCAGGCCGAGGTGCGCGACACGCTGAAACTGGTCCCGGAAGGCATTGAAGGGCAGGTTCCGTACAAAGGACCTGTGTCCGGCGTGCTGCACCAGCTTGCGGGCGGCCTGAAAGCCGCTATGGGTTATGTCGGTGGCCGCGACCTTGCCGATTTCCGCGAGCGCGCCACTTTTGTGCGGATATCCAATGCCGGACTTCGTGAAAGCCACGCCCATGACGTCACGATTACCCGCGAAAGCCCGAATTATCCTGGCGGAGCCTGATCGCCATGCGCTTTGGCGCAATCTGGCGGCAATGATCCTGCGGCTGTCCCGCCACGCGGCTGCACTCTGTGTCGCCACCGTGGCGGTTTTCATCATCATGACGGCGATGGAGTTCCTCTATTTTCGTCGATTGAGCGCCGGTCTGCCGTCGCTCGACATGCGCTATACCGGTTTCACCCCGGATGAGGGCATGGCCTGGCTAACAGCCCTCGGCCGGCGCGGCAGCGAAATTATTCTCGTCTGGCATTACCTGACCTTCGACCTGCTTTTTCCGGCGCTGCTATCGCTGACGATGATCAGCCTGATCCTGGCCACGGGCCGGCGGCTGAAGAATTTCCGTGCACTGCCTGCGCAAACCCAGTCGATATTCGCGGTTGTGCTGGTGCTGCCCTACCTGCTTACCGACTATGCCCAGAATATCGCCGTGGCTCGTCTTTTGTCCGATTTTCTGTCGGCCAATCCGGATTCGCTATCCTTCGCCTCGGCGCTGATCGTCACCAAATTCGCCCTACTGGCGATACCAGTGACCGTCACTGCGGCTTTCACTCTGATGGCTCAGAGACGGCCTTGAAGGCTGGGTGACAACGAAAGGGGCGTCTTGAACCAGACCGCGATCTTCTGGCCGATGCTGGCGCAGGTGCTGCTGGTCTATATCGTCCATATCATAATGGGCCGGCGCCGCTATGGTGCGGTCAGATCGGGCGAAGCCAAGACCGGTCAGTTCAAGACGCGCTCGACGGAGCCTGGTTCCACCGTCACCGTCGCCGACAATCTGAGCAACCAGTTCGAACTGCCGGTGCTTTTCTACGTCTTATGCTTGACGCTGCACGTGACCAATGGCGTCAATTACCTGACCTTGGCACTGATGTGGATCTTTGTCGTCTCCCGCTATTTTCACGCATCGGTCCACTTGACCAGCAATCGGCTAATCCTGCGCAGCAGGGCATTCTACCTGGGCGCGGTAGTTCTCGCACTTGGCTGGATATGGGTGGCGCTGCATCTGCTCGGCTTGGTCTGAGCAGATCAAGGCTACAAATCGAACACAGCGATCTTGCGCTTGTCGAACCTGATGGCGAGTTCACCGCGCACCAGCTTGAGCGCGGCCTCGCCGAAGACGGCGCGCCGCCAGCCTTGCAATGCCGGCACGTCGGCTTCCTCGCCCTCGGCAGCGATGCGGTCGATGTCGTCACTGGAGGCGAGTACCTTGGATGCGACGCCCTCCTTTTCGGCAACGATCCGCAGCAGCACCTTCAGCAACTCCGCCGCAGCGCTCGACCCCTCCGGCGGCTGGAAGCTCTTCGGCAGCTTCGGCATCTCTTCCCTGGGCAGGGCAAGGGCAGCGTTTACCGCGCCAAGCAGTGCCGTCGCCGTCGACGAGCGCTCCCAGCCCTTCGGCGTGGTACGCAGCTTGCTCAGCGCCGCAGCGTCGCGCGGCGCCTGCTGCGCCACTTCGTAGATCGCATCGTCCTTGAGCACCCGGCCGCGCGGCACGTCGCGCTCGCGCGCTTCGCGTTCGCGCCAGGCGGCCACCGCCTGCACGATCGCCAGTTCCTGCGGCTTGCGCAGCCGCATCTTGAGCCGCTTCCAGGCATCCTCGGGATGCGGATCGTAGGTCTCGCGCGAGGTCAGCACGTCCATCTCCTCGTTCAGCCAGTGGGCGCGGTTTTCCCGCACCAGCTCGGCGCTGAGATGCTTGTAGACCTCGATCAGGTGGGTGACGTCGGCGAGCGCGTAGTCGAGCTGCTTTTCGGACAGCGGACGGTGGCGCCAGTCGGTGAAGCGCGAGGACTTGTCGAGCCGCGCTCCGGTGATGCGCTGCACCAGCTGGTCGTAGGAGACGCTGTCGCCGAAGCCGCAGACCATTGCCGCGACCTGGGTGTCGAACACCGGATGCGGCACCAGATCGCCGAGATGCACGATGATTTCGATGTCCTGGCGCGCCGCATGGAAGACTTTGACGATCGCCTCGTTGGCCATCAGCCTGAAGAACGGTTTCAGGTCGATGTCGGGCGACAGCGGATCGATCAGCGCGGTCACCCCGGGCGCTGCCATCTGGATCAGGCACAGGATCGGCCAGAAGGTCGTTTCGCGAATGAATTCGGTATCGACGGTGACGAATTCCGCCTTTTCGAAAGCGGCAATAGCGGTCTCGAGTTCTTTCTGGGTGGTGATGACGTGCATCAAATCGCTTTTGGCAAGGGATAGGGTCTCTTTCAATTTCAGCCGCGCGCGCTTTCGTCAAGCGCAAGCACCTCTATCCAGGCTTTGCGGGTTCATCGGGATCGGCATTCCGCTTCGCCAACCGGGCAAAAACCGTCGAGGTGCGCAACAGCGCCGTAAAACGGCTGCGATGGGTCGCCGGCACGGCGGAGCGCGCCTGCATCCGGTAAAGGATGACGGCCACGAAGATCGCATAGACGGTGGCGCTGAACACGAACAGCGCGCTCGGCCCGAAAAATTGCATCACCGTCGAGGCTGCGAACGGCCCGCCGATGGCGCCGAAGGAATAAAACAGCATCAAGGCAGCGTTGATCAGCACGAACTCGCCCTTGTCGGCGCGGTCGTTGGAATGCGCCGCTGACAACGAATAGAGCGGCATGGCGAAGCAGCCGAAGATGAAGACGAGCAGGAAGTTGAGAAACGGGCTGCCGCCTGCCACGAATGCCAGCGCCAGTGCCGCCACCATCGCACAGCACGTCGTCATCAGCAGCACCGAGCGCCGGTCCCAGCGGTCGGAGAGATAGCCAAGCGGGTATTGGATGATGGCGCCGCCGAAAATGCCGACGCTGACGAAGGTGACGACGTCGGCGACCGACATGCCGATCTGCTCGGCATAGACCGGCGACAGGGTGCGGAAGGCGCTGTTTGTGACGCCGACGGCGATACAGCCGAAGCAGCCGAGCGGCGAGATCCGCCAGACGCGCGCCAAATCGAGCTTGACGTCTTCCGGTGGCGTCGGATTGGAGCGGTCGCCGAGCGAAACCGGCACCAGCGAAACGGTGATCATCATCGACATGATGGCGAAGATGGCAAAGCCGCCGGCGCCAAAGATCGGGATCAGGAACTGGGCGCCCGTCACCGAGCCGATGTCGACCATCCGGTAGATGGCAAGCACCCGCGCCCGGTCAGTGTTGGTGACGCCGGAATTCAGCCAGGCTTCCATGATGGTGAACAGGCCGGCAAAGCAGAACCCGCCGGCAAAGCGCACGGCGCACCACATCACCGGATCGATGACCAGCACCAGAAGCAGCGTTCCCGCCGAGGCGATCGCCGCGAGTGCCGAAAAGGCGCGCACATGGCCGACGGACTTCATGATGCGGGTCACGGCAAGGCAGCCGAGCAGGAAGCCGGCGAAATAGAACGTGCCCATCAGGCCGATCGAGGAAGCGGGAAAACCTTCCTGCGCACCACGCAGCGCAATCAACGTGCTCTGCAGGCCGTTGCCGCCGAGCAGGATGCCGGCGGCGATCAGGAGGGGGATCAGCGGGCGGATGGAAGACATGAAGGAAAGCCTGTCGTTGATCCCTTCTTGAACCATCGCCTTCGCCAATGCCAGCGGCAATTCCCGGCGGCGTTGGGGCCAGCCGGGGGCTACCGCGTGGCGCCGGACCCTCCGTGTTGGGAACCAAGGCGTATCTTTGTAGTTCAGTGCTGGTGGGCGAATACGCGTCTTGTGAGCTGCCGGTGTGCGGAGACGGTGTCAGGCATCGACGTCGTTTCTGCTGCCCGGCCTGAAGCTCCAAAGGGAGGTCCGCCATCATGAAATTTTATTCCGCATTTGCGGCATTTGCCGTGGCCGCAGTTCTGGCGGCCGGGCCGGCGCGGGCTGTCGACCTCGCCATGGTGTCCGGAGATACCGGCAACGGCCAGAGAATCCTTCGCGAGATCCTCGATCAATACGAGAAGAAGACCGGCAACAAGGTTAGCGTCGTTCCGCTGCCTCCCTCGGCGACGGACCAGTTTGGCCAATACCGGCTCTGGCTTGCCGCCGGAAGCAGCGACGTCGACGTCTATCAAACGGACATCATCTGGGCCCCCCAGCTTGCAAGGCAGTTCATCGACCTGACCGAAGCGACCAAGGATGTCGTTGGCGCCCATTTCCCATCGATCATCAAATCGCAGACCGTGTACGGCAAGCTCGTCGCCTTGCCGATATTCACCGACGCTCCGGCGCTCTACTACCGCAAGGATCTCCTCGACAAATACGGCGCCAGGGTCCCGGCCAGCTGGGCTGAACTTGCCGATACCGCCAAGCTTGTCATGGACAAGGAGCGCGCGGCCGGCAACAAGGACATGTGGGGTTTCGTTTTCCAGGGCAACGCCTATGAGGGGCTGACCTGCGATGCACTCGAATGGGTGAAGTCGAACGGCGGCGGCCAGATTATCGAGCCGGACGGCACGATCTCCATCAACAATCCGCAAGCAGCTGCGGCGCTGGAAATGGCGAGGAGCTGGGTGGGAACCATCTCGCCGCCCGGCGTTCTGGCCTACCAGGAAGAAGAGTCGCGCGGAGTCTGGCAGACCGGCAACGCCGTCTTCATGCGCAACTGGCCCTACGCCTACGCGCTTGGCAACAGCGAAAGCTCCCCCATCAAAGGCAAGTTCAAGGTGACCACGCTGCCGCCGGGGTCGGGTGAGGGCGCGCGCCCGGCAGCAACGCTTGGCGGCTGGAATCTCGCGGTTTCCAAATATTCGAAGGACCCGGATGCAGCGATCGAGCTGGTCAAATGGATCGCCTCGCCTCAGATGCAGAAGTACCGCGCCTTGAAGGGGGCATATCTGCCGACCATCCAGGCACTCTATGACGATGCCGACATCGCCAGCGCCCAGCCGGTGATTCCGCGCTGGAAGGAAGTCGTCCTCAACGCGGTGCCGCGTCCCTCGGCCCAGGCCAAGACAAGGTACAATGAGGCATCGAGCGAGTTCTGGACGGCCGTCCACAACACCATTTCCGGCGAGGGCACAGCCGCCGACAACCTTGCCGATCTGGAGTTCTCCTTGACCAGGCTCAAGGGCACCGCCTGGTGACCTCGCCGCGCTCAGTCTCGCTGCTGGCGCGTCAGCGTGTGCGCTCGGCATGGCTGCTGCTTGCTCCGATGCTCATCGTCCTCGCCGCCGTTGCCGGCTGGCCGTTGATGCGCACGATCTATTTCGGCTTCACCGATGCCTCGCTCGCCGACCTCGAAGCCCGCCGCTGGGTGGGCTTCGCCAACTATTTCTCCGTCCTGCAAATGCCGAGCGGCCGCGTCGTCTATGACGGGCTGCTCGCCGATCCGGTCTGGTGGCGCGCCGTCTGGAACACGGTGCGCTTCGCGGTGATTTCGGTGACCTGCGAGACGGTGCTCGGCATGATCGTCGCGCTGGTGCTCAACGCCAAGTTTCGCGGCCGCGGCATCGTGCGCGCCGCGATCCTCATCCCTTGGGCGATCCCGACGATCGTCTCGGCGAAAATGTGGCAGTGGATGCTCAACGACCAGTTCGGCATCATCAACGACGTCCTGCTCAAGCTCGGCCTGATCAGCACCAAGATCGCCTGGACGGCCAGCGCCGACACGGCGATGGTCGCCGTCCTTGTTGTCGACATCTGGAAGGCGACCCCCTTCATGGCGCTTCTCATTCTCGCCGGCCTCCAGATGCTTCCACAAGAAATCTACGAGGTCGCCAAGCTCGACGGCGTCGGCGCGTGGAGAATTTTCTGGAAGATCACCTTGCCGCTCATCCGACCGGCGTTGATGGTAGCCATGATCTTTCGCGGTCTCGATGCCCTGCGCATCTTCGATCTGATCTACGTGCTTACGCCAAACAACATACACACCAAATCGATGTCGGTGTTTGCCCGCGAGAGCCTGTTTGAGTTCGACAAGTTCGCTTCCGGTTCCGCCGCCTCGACGCTTCTCTTCCTTATCCTCGCTCTGCTGACCATGCTCGTTCTTTGGCTCGGCCGGATAAGACTGGACAAGGACTATTGATCATGTGGGACTGCTGACAATGTGGATCGTCAAGCGCACGGCTTTCTACCTCCTCGTCGCCGTTATCGTCGTCGTCGCGGTGTTCCCGTTCTACTACGCCATCATCACCAGCCTGAAATCGGGGACGGCGCTCTTCCAGATCGACTATTGGCCGAAGACGATTACCTTCAGCAACTACAGGACCGTGTTCACCGAGGGGACCTTCCTGCGCAACCTCGTGAACTCGCTGTTCATCTCGAGCGCCGTTGTCGTCATTTCGCTGTTCCTCGGCGTCACCGCCGCCTATGCGCTGGCGCGCATCCGCTTTCGCGGCCGCTCGGCTCTGCTCCTCACTATCCTGTCCGTTTCGATGTTCCCGCAATTGGCGGTGCTTGCCGGTCTTTTCGAGCTGATCCGCACCTTCGGCCTCTACAATTCGCCGTTCGCGCTGATCTTGTCCTACATGATCTTCTCCTTGCCGTTCACCGTCTGGGTGCTCACCGCCTTCGTTCGCGACCTGCCGATCGAGCTGGAGGAAGCGGCGATCCTCGATGGCGCCACGCCCTGGATCATCATCAGCCGCGTCTTCCTGCCGCTGATGTGGCCGGCGCTGGCGACCACCGGGCTTCTCGCCTTCATCGGTGCTTGGAACGAGTTCCTGTTCGCCCTGACGTTTACTTCCAGCAACGAGCAGCGAACCGTGCCGGTGGCGATCGCGCTGCTCTCCGGCAGCTCGCAGTTCGAGATCCCGTGGGGCAACATCATGGCCGCATCGGTGATCGTCACCGTGCCGCTCGTCATCCTTGTCCTGATCTTCCAACGCAAGATCATCTCCGGCCTCACCGCGGGCGGGGTCAAGGGATGAGTGCATAGTTGAACTGCCGGCACAGAGCAGCGAACCCAGATTGACGCCTCGAGCATAAATTGATGCCGGTGGGACTCGACCCGGCTGCCGCTTGCCTTGACAAATGCACCCTCTCATGTGCTTTTCGCGCAAATTTTCAGGCTGGGCCATCATGCCTTGGCCGCAACCCAACATCCGGACTTTAAGAATGACAATGCATCGTTACCGCAGCCATACCTGTGCCCAATTGAGGAAGGCCGACGTCGGCTCGACCGTACGCCTGTCGGGCTGGGTGCATCGCGTGCGCGACCATGGCGGCCTGCTGTTCATCGATTTGCGCGACCATTACGGCCTGACGCAGATCGTCGCCGATCCGGATTCGCCGGCCTTCAAGATTGCCGAGACCTTGCGCGGCGAATGGGTCGTCCGCGTCGACGGCGAGGTCAAGGCGCGCCTCGCCGACACCGTGAACCCTAATTTGCCGACCGGCGAGATCGAGATTTTCGCCCGCGAGATCGAGGTGCTGTCGGCGGCCAAGGAATTGCCGCTGCCGGTCTTCGGCGAGCCGGATTATCCAGAGGACATCCGCCTCAAATACCGCTTCCTCGACCTGCGCCGCGACACGCTGCACAAGAATATCGTCGCGCGGACGAAAATCATCGCCGAGATGCGCAAGCTGATGGGCGAGGTCGGCTTCACGGAATTCTCGACGCCGATCCTGACCGCCTCGTCGCCGGAAGGGGCGCGCGACTTTCTGGTGCCGTCGCGCATCCACCCCGGCACTTTCTATGCGCTGCCGCAGGCACCGCAGATATATAAGCAGCTGATCATGGTGTCCGGCTTCGACCGCTACTTCCAGATTGCGCCCTGCTTCCGCGACGAGGACCCGCGCGCCGACCGTCTGCCGGGTGAATTCTACCAGCTCGACGTGGAGATGAGCTTCGTCGAGCAGGAGGATGTGTTCAGCACCATGGAGCCGGTGATGCGGGGGGTGTTCGAGACCTTTGCCGCCGGCAAGCCGGTGACGGAGAAGTTTCCGCGCATCGCCTATGATGTCGCCATGCGCAAATACGGCACCGACAAGCCGGACCTGCGCAACCCGATCGAGATGCAGGCCGTCTCGGATCATTTTCGCGACTCTGGCTTCAAGGTATTTGCCAACATCCTTGCCAACGATCCGAAGGCCGAGGTCTGGGCCATTCCGGCCAAGACCGGCGGGTCTCGCGCCTTCTGCGACCGCATGAACTCATGGGCGCAAGGCGAGGGCCAGCCCGGCCTCGGCTACATCTTCTGGCGCAAGGAGGGCGAGAAGCTTGAAGGCGCCGGGCCGCTGGCCAAGAACATCGGCGAGGAGCGCACCGACGCGATCCGACAACAACTCGGCCTTGCCGATGGCGATGCCGCCTTCTTCGTCGCCGGCGATCCGAAGAAATTCGTCTCCTTCGCGGGAGCGGCGCGCACCCGCGCCGGCGAGGAGCTCAATCTTGTCGACCGCGACCGCTTCGAATTGTGCTGGATCGTCGACTTCCCGTTCTTCGAATGGAACGAGGAGGAGAAGAAGATCGATTTCGCGCACAATCCTTTCTCGATGCCGCAAGGCGGCATCGATGCGCTTAACGGCGAGGATCTGCTCGGCATCAAGGCGTTCCAGTACGACATGGTCTGTAACGGTTTCGAGATCGCCTCCGGCGGCATCCGCAACCATCTGCCCGAAACCATGGTCAAGGCCTTCGAAACCGTCGGGCTGGACCGCGCGACCATCGAAGAGCGCTTCGGCGGCCTTTATCGCGCCTTCCAGTATGGCGCGCCGCCGCATGGCGGCATGGCAGCCGGCATCGACCGCGTCGTCATGCTTCTGGTCGGCGCGAGGAACCTGCGCGAAGTGACCATGTTTCCGATGAACCAGCAGGCCTACGACCTGTTGATGAACGCGCCGTCGGAAGCCAGCCCGCAGCAGCTTCGCGAATTGTCGCTGCGCGTGGTGGCGACGAAGAAAGAGGATTAGAAAACGCTCCGAACCGGTGCTGTTGATTCATAAAGAAGCCCGGCATCGCTGCCGGGCTTTTTGCTTGAAGCCTGTCTCGATCAGTCTTCGTTTGCTGTAACCGTCACGCCAAGCGTTTTCGGCAGGTCGAGCGGGTTGGACATGGCGCCCGCCATGATCAGCGCGAACGGCACCGCTGCCGGCGGCTCGGCCGAGACCTCGATGCTTTGCGGGTCGTCGAGGAATTTGTTGACCGCGGCCGAAACCTGCGCGGTCAGTTCCGGATTGTTGAGCTGCGCCATGCCGAAGGGCACGATCGCCTTGGCCTGGTTGGCGATGTCCTTGCCGGACATGCCTTGCTGCTTGCCGGCATAATCGAGCACCTTTTTGGTCAGCGAATCGTCGTCGAAGCGGATCGAGGCGCTGTTGAACGAAAGCTGCTGCAGCAGCCCGAGCATGGCCATGCCTTGCGCCGAATTGTCCGCGCCTTCGGGCTGCGCTGCCATCTTCTTCTGCATCTCCTGCAGTGATTTGATGACGTCCAGCGTGTAGCCGCCGAGATCGAAGGTCATGCCGAGCGTGCCAGCATTGTCGACCGATATTTCGTATTTCGACAAGTCCATCCTGCCGTCGGTAGGCTGCCAGGTGCCTTCCATCTCAAGATTGCCTGATATGTTCTGGTAGCCGAGCGCGTTGATGACTTCCTTGGACTTCGGATCTTCGACCAGGGTCAGGTCGGCAGCGAATTTTTCCGTAGTGCCGGAAAACGCCATGGCCTTGCCGTCGGCCGGCGGCGTGATTGCGATGGCAAGCCCGTCCATCGAGAAAGCAGTTTTGTCAGCCACTTTGACTGTCATGTTGTCGAGCTCGGCCGATTTGTACATCATCAGCGAGCCCAGCGGACCGGTTGCGCCTTCGGCCGGAACCGTCATGTCGTGGATGACGAAGGGGCTGAGATTGAGCGTGACGCCATCTTCGCTGTGTTCGAACGGCGACGTCGATACGGTCGCGATTTGATAGCCGCCATTGGCTTCGGTCACACCTTCGAGCTTGACGTCGCCGATCTTGAGCGCCTCCTTTTCGGCCGCCGGTTTGACCGCTACGCCTTGCAGAACCATGCTGGAGGTGTCGCCGGTTACTCCGGTCCAGGAGAGGTCGACACCCTGGGCGGCGAGGGCAGCCTTCAGCCGGTCGGCGACCGCGGTATCCTGCGCGAACGCCGCATTCAGCGGCAGCGTCAGCAAAAAGGTCGAAAAAGCCAGTCTCTTAATAAATGTCGAGTGTCTGTTAATAAGTGTCGAGTGTCTGATCGTCATCGAGAGCTCCCCTGAGAATGTCCTGAAATTCTTTTCAAATCGTCGCGTCGTCACCATTCGGTGACGAACTGGACCGGAAAAAGGCGGGCCTCGGCACAATGGTCGAAAATCGCGGCCAAAGGCAAACCCGATCCATCAGCCTTGCGATAGAAGCAGGATGTAACCGATTGATGTTGGCCGGCGTCGCGACGCTTCCAATTCCTGTTGCATAATGGATGTCGCGCAAAAATGTGCAACGGTTTTGCGATAACGACATGCATCAAAACAAGGGCCTAAAGCGTCGCATGGGCCGGTCGAACGCGATGCGCTTTAGGAGCACGCATACCTGTGTGCCTCTTGCCGCGAATCACCCGCTCGGCTAGTGCCAGCCCATGGGAAAAAGGCTTTTGCCGCCTGAAACTGGCGGCGGCGATAATATTGAGCCGGTCGATCTGAAGAAGGCGCTGGAAGAGCGCTATCTCGCCTACGCGCTGTCGACCATCATGCACCGGGCACTGCCAGACGTGCGCGACGGGCTGAAGCCGGTGCATCGTCGCATCATGCATGCCATGCGCCTGTTGCGGCTTAACCCCGACCAGGGCTTTGCCAAATGCGCCCGCATTGTCGGCGAGGTGATGGGCAAATTCCATCCGCATGGCGACCAGTCGATCTACGACGCGTTGGTGCGGTTGGCGCAGGATTTTTCGATGCGCTACCCGCTGGTCGACGGGCAGGGCAATTTCGGCAATATCGACGGCGATAACGCCGCCGCCATGCGCTACACCGAAGCGCGCATGACCGAAGTGTCGACGCTGCTGCTGGAAGGCATCACCGAGGACGCCGTCGATTTCCGCCCGACCTACAACGAGGAAGACGAGGAGCCGGCCGTGCTGCCCGGCGCCTTCCCGAACCTGCTCGCCAACGGCTCGTCCGGCATCGCCGTCGGCATGGCGACCTCGATCCCGCCGCACAATGCGGCCGAGCTCTGCGACGCCGCGCTTCACCTGATTGATCATCCGGATGCGCCCGTCACCAAGCTGATGGATTTCGTGCAAGGTCCGGATTTCCCGACCGGCGGCATCATCGTCGACAGCCGAGCCTCGATCCTCGAAGCCTACGAAACGGGTCGCGGCGGCTTTCGCGTCAGGGCGAAATGGAGCCAGGAGGACCAGGGCAGGGGCACCTGGAACATAGTCGTCACCGAAATCCCTTACGGCGTCCAGAAGGCCAGGCTGATCGAAAAGATCGCCGAGCTCTTGATGGCGCGCAAGCTGCCGCTGCTCGAGGATATCCGCGACGAGAGCGCCGAGGACATCCGCGTCGTGCTGGTGCCGAAGAGCCGCTCGGTCGATCCCGGCATCATGATGGAATCGCTGTTCAAGCTGACCGAGCTCGAAAGCCGCTTTCCGCTCAACATGAACGTGTTGTCGCGCGGCAAGGTGCCGAACGTGCTGTCGCTGAAAGGTGTGCTCAAGGAATGGCTGGAGCACCGCCGCGACGTCCTGATCCGCCGCTCCAAGCACCGCCTCGGCGAGATCGAAAGGCGGCTGGAGATCCTCGCCGGCTATTTGATCGCCTACCTCAACATCGACGAGGTGATCAGGATCATCCGCGAGGAGGACGAGCCCAAGCAGGTGATGATGGCGCGCTGGTCACTGACCGACACCCAGGCTGAAGCCATCCTCAACATGCGGCTGAGGGCGCTGCGCAAGCTCGAGGAATTCGAAATCCGCGAGGAATTCAATGGCCTGACCGGCGAGAAGAAGCAGATCGAGGCACTGCTTGCGTCCGACGCCAAGCAGTGGGCGACGATCAAGTGGGAAGTCGCCAACGTTCGCCAGAAATACGGGCCCGACACCGAGATCGGCAAGCGCCGCACCGAGTTCGCCGACGCACCCGAGCATGACCTGACCGATATCGCCCACGCCATGATCGAGCGCGAGCCGGTCACCGTGGTCGTTTCGGAAAAGGGCTGGCTGAGGGCCATGAAAGGTCATCTGACCGACCATTCGGCCCTGACCTTCAAGGAAGGCGACAGCCTCAAGCTCGCCTTCCACGCCCAGACGACCGACAAGGTGCTGGTCTTCACCACCGGCGGCAAGTTCTACACGATCGGCGCCGACCGGCTGCCGGGTGGGCGTGGCCATGGCGAGCCGATCCGCATCATCGTCGACATGGACAACGACCAGGATATCGTCACCGCCTTCGTCCATGATCCCAAGCGCAAGCTGCTGCTGGTGTCGCATGACGGCAACGGTTTCATCGTGCCGGAAGAAGAAGTCGTCGCCAACACCCGCAAGGGCAAGCAGGTGATGAACGTCAAGGCGCCCGACGAAGCCCAGCGCTGCGTGAGCGTCGCCGGCGATCATCTCGCCATTGTCGGCGAGAACCGCAAGATGCTGGTATTCCCGCTGGCCGAGATCCCGGAGATGGGGCGCGGCAAGGGCGTGCGCCTGCAGAAATACAAGGATGGCGGCGTCCTCGACCTCAAGACCTTCACGCTCGCAAGCGGCCTGTCCTGGCAGGATTCGGCAGACCGCACCTTCACCAAATCGCGTGACGAGCTTGCCGAATGGATCGGCGCCCGCGCCTCGGCCGGCCGCATGGTGCCGAAGGGTTTCCCGAGGACTGGCAAGTTCGGGTGAAGCGGTAATCTCCCCCCTTGAGGGGGAGATGTCGCCGAAGGCGACAGAGGGGGTCGGAACGTCCAGACGCGACCCTTATCGCAGACAGAGGAGACTGGCGTCTCACGCGCGGCGACCCCCTCTGGCCTGCCGGCCATCTCCCCCTCAAGGGGGGAGATTAGCAGCTCCACCCAAACATTTGGAATGTCGTCACGATTGCTGCACTATATCAGGGCATAAGCGATACGATGGGCCAGGGAGAGGTAGCCGCTTGAAGGAAGTCAGGATCCAGAAGCCGGAGCGGCAGCAGCGTCTGTTTGGCCTGTCGACGCCGCTCAGGGCCGCTGTCATTCCGCCGCTGTCGGCGGCGCGCTGGCTCCTGGTGCTGATCGTTGCCGCCGGCGTTTATTTCTTCCACGGCTTCCTGTTTCCGGTTCTTGCCGCCCTGGTTATCGCCTTCGCCAGCTGGCCGCTCTATCGGCGGCTGCTCGCCGGCGTCGGCGGCAACCGCACCATCGCTGCGACGCTTGCGATCTTGTTCATCCTGACCTTCCTGGTGGTGCCGATCGCGCTTGCCGGCACCTACGCCATCAATGAGGTGCGCGAGTGGGTCAACTGGGCGATCGAGACCAACCGCTACGGTGCGCCGACGCCGCACTGGATCGCCACCATGCCGGTGGTGGGCGAATGGCTCAATGAACAATGGACGGTCAACGTTGGCCACCCCGGCGGTATCGGCGAACTGATCCAGCTGATCAGTGGCGCCAATATCGGCAGCATCTATCGCGGCGTGCTTGCCGCCGGCGGCAGCGCCTTCGGCCTTTTGCTGACGCTGCTATTCATGATGATCGCGCTGTTCTTCGCCTATCGCGACGGCGAGCATTTCGCCGGACAGGTCGATCGCCTCGGCGAACGCATCCTGCCGGCCAGATGGGAACGGATCTCACGCGTGGTGCCTGCGACAATCTCCTCGACGGTGACCGGCATGACCGTTATCGCCATCGGCGAAGGGCTGGTGCTGGGTATCGCTTACTGGTTGGCCGGCGTGCCGTCGCCGGTGACGCTCGGCGCGCTGACCGGCATCATGGCGCTGATCCCCGGCGGCGCGCCGCTGTCCTTCACGCTGGTCTCGATCTATCTCGCCGCCAGCGGCTCGCCGATGGCGGGGCTGGCGCTGTTCGTCTGGGGCGCGGTCGAACTCTTCATCGTCGACAAGACATTGCGCCCGAAGCTGGTCGGCGGGCCGATAAAGCTGCCCTTCCTGCCAACCTTTTTCGGCCTGATTGGCGGCGTCAAGACAATGGGCTTTCTCGGCCTGTTCATCGGCCCGGTGCTGATGGCCCTGCTGGTCGCAATCTGGCGCGAATGGCTGCGCGAAGTGGAACTGACCGATGAGCTCGCTGCCGCCGAACCGGCGGAGCACGATGACGCACCGCCGCAGATCGAAATTGTCGCCGGACGCGCCGCCGCGAAAAAGAATCAGGCCGGGTGACTGACGGCGAACGTGGCGCGGCGCTTGCGCCCCTCGTGCAACTGCCAGAGCGAATGGCCGATCAAGGTCATGATGAGGATCGCGCCGCCGATCAGGCTGTTGCGCGACGGTGTTTCGGCGAAGATCATCCACACCCAGACCGGCGCCAGCACGGTTTCAAGCAGGTAGAACATCGCCACCTCCGGCCCGGAAATGTATTTCGGGCCGTTGGCGAGGCAGAAGAACGAGATCGGCATGATGACGGCACCGTTGAAGACGATCCACCATGGCGCGTTGACGTGAAAACCCACCTTGGAAACCATCAGGGTGGCGACGGCCAGCGGCAGGACCACTCCGATCAGCGCCGTGAAACCCATATCCTTGCCGCTGGCGCGCGAGATGGTGATGGCCGCGGCGATCATGAAAGCCGAGCATAGCGCCATCAGGTCGCCGAAGAGATGTCCGGTTCCAACGGAATCGCCGACAATGATCGTCACGCCGACGATCATCAGTGCCAGCGCTGCAAGCGTCAGGGGCCGTGGCCTCTCCTTCAGGAACAGCCATGACAAAAGGGCCGCGAACATGGTTGTGAACGCCAGGATGAAAACGAGGTTGGCTGTCGAGGTATTGTAGACACCGGTGATGAAGGCGATCGAGCCGAGCCCGTAGAGGCCGGCAACGATGAGCCCTGACCAGCCCGGCACAAGCTGCGGTGCCTTTGCGCTCAGCGAGCGCCAGGCGGCCCAGATGATAAGCGTGGCGACGAAGGTCGTGCCGGTGCGCAACAGCAGGATCGTCCACGCCTCGCCGTCGGCGAGCCGGATCAGCGGAATGTCGACGGTCAGCGTCAGCCCGCCGATGGCGGTGATCAGAAGGCCTCTCTGGTGGTCGTTGTGGGAAGACATGCGGCAATTCTCGCGTAGGCTTGGAGGCGCAAAATTGACCGCCCGGTTTTCCAGCCGATCGGCCGGAAGCCCAGCGGCATCCTCCTCGAAACAATTTAAGAGTGAATACCGAAAGCGAAGATCAGCGCGAAACCGCTTCGTGATTGTAGCGTTCCCAGCCTTTCGGGCCGAGATGCTCCTGCGGCTGGAAGCGCATCTTATAATTCATCTTGCGCGAGCCGTTGACCCAGTAACCCAGGTAGACATGGGGCAGGCCCATCGCCCTGGCGCGGGCGATGTGGTCGAGGATCATGAAGGTGCCGAGCGAACGGTCCTCGAAGTCCGGGTTGAAATAGGAATAGACCATCGACAGGCCATCGGCCATCTTGTCGGTAAGCGCCACGGCGATCAGCTCGCCCTGGCCCTTGCCGGTGATGAAGCTGTCAGGTCCGCGGCGACGGTATTCGATGACCTTGGTGTCGACGTGGGTATCCTCGACCATCATGGCGTAGTCGAGCACGGTCATGTCTGACATGCCGCCACGGCGGTGGCGGGCGTCGAGATAGCTGCGGAACAGCGAATACTGCTCGGTGGAGGGCTCGGCGTCGTGCATGGCGCCGACCAGATCCGAATTATGCTGTATGACCCGTTTCATGTTGCGGCTGGCGGTGAATTCCTGCGCCAGGATGCGCACCGACACACAGGCGCGGCAGGTCTCGCAGGCCGGCCTGTAGGCGATGTTCTGCGACCGCCTGAAACCGCCCTGCGTCAACAGATCGTTCATCTCGGGGGCCTTGTCGCCGACCAGGTGTGTGAACACCTTGCGCTCGAACTGGCCCTCGAGATAGGGACATGGCGAGGGCGCGGTCAGAAAGAACTGCGGCGACTGGGTCGGGTGCTGCGTCATCGAGCCTTGGAAACACTCCTGCGAATCGCTCTACCTTTGGCGCGGACGCCGAAAAATTCAACAGGATTGTGAAAGCCTGGTTGATTGGACGTCTTCACATTTGTGCGCAAAGGCTGCGGCCGCGCTTCAAAAGTCTGCTCAGCGGCCGCTGCGGCTGACAACGGTGCCGAGCAGCAGGTCGTGCAGCGTGCGCTTGCGGTCGGAAAACAGGCTCACCAGCAGGACCAGCGGCGAAAGGATGACATTGCCGGCCCAAAACAGCACCGAATGCACGACGGCGGTCAGCCCGTCGATGCGGCTGCCGTCGAGTCGGTCGAGCCGGATGCCCATCATCTTCATGCCGGTGGTGGCTTGGTCTTTACTGCCGAGCGTGTTCCAGATGTAGAGAATGGCGACGGCCGGCACGAGAATGGAAAACAGCATCCAGCCGAGGCCGAGCGTCAACAGCCCGAACAGGAACACCAGGATCGCGAATGGAATGGTGAGCAGCGCGACGATGAAATAATCGATGACGAAAGCGAGAATGCGCCGCGTGCGCACGCCCTCGTAAGAGCGAACATCTTCGAGCCTGCTGGTGATGATTTCGCCATCGAGAACGCGAGCGTTCATGTCATTTCCTCGTAATCGAACCCGAGTTAAGCACGGGGCCACTTCTTGGTGAAATGGTGAATGTTCGCGGCGGAATCAAGATCGAGCCTTTGGCCGCCGTGTAGATGGCGACGGAGCGCCTGGGGCCGTCTGACTTGTTGAATTCATGGCGCGGATAGCGTTAGTTTGCTGCGGCGCAACAAAGCGCGCCGAGCCGAGGGGACGGGGCGACATGGACTACGACATGCTGGTCATCGGCAGCGGCCCATCCGGGCGCCGCGCTGCGGTGCAGTCGGCCAAGCTCGGCAAGTCGGTGCTGGTGGTCGACAGAGGCCGGCGTTTCGGCGGCGTTTCGGTGCATACCGGGACCATACCGTCGAAGACGTTGCGCGAGACGGTGCTCAACCTCTCCGGCTGGCGTGAGCGCGGCTTTTATGGACGCGGCTACCGCGTCAAGCAGGACATTTCGGTAGGCGATCTGATCGAGCGCCTGCACAAGACGCTCGACCATGAGGTCGAGGTGCTGCAGCACCAGTTCATGCGCAACACGGTCAAGAGTGCGCGCGCCGCGGTAAAATTCCTCGGCCCCAACAAGGTCAGCCTGACCACCGACACCGGCGACTACAGCGAGGTTGGCTTCGCCCATGCGCTGATCGCGGTCGGCACCCGGCCGCACCGGCCGCACGACGTGCCGTTCGACAAGACACGGATTTTCGACAGCGATGAGATGCTGGAGCTCGACCGCCTGCCGCGCACGCTGACGGTGATCGGCGCCGGTGTTATCGGTGTCGAGTATGCGACGATCTTTTCGGCGCTCGACGTGCCGGTGACGCTGGTCGAGCCGCGCAATACGATGTTGGATTTCGTCGATCGCGAGATCGTCGACGACTTCATCCATCAGATGCGCGACCGCGGCATGACCATCCGCTTGGGCAGCGCCGTCAAGGAGATCGCCTCGAAACCCGATTACGCCGAGGTGACGCTGGCCGACGGTCGCACCATACGTTCCGAGATTGTGCTTTATGCTGCGGGGCGTACCGGCAATGTCGGCAGCCTGGGCTTGGAAACGGTCGGCATCGAGTCCGATTCCAGAGGCCGCATCAAGGTCGATCCACAGACCTTCCAGACCAGCGCGTCCAACATCTATGCCGCCGGCGACGTCATCGGTTTTCCGAGCCTGGCCTCGACCTCGATGGAGCAGGGCAGGGTGGCCGCCTGCCATGCCTTCGGCGTGCCCTTGCCGCCGCCGCCCGAAACCTTTCCCTACGGCATCTACGCCGTGCCGGAAATCTCCATGGTCGGGCAATCCGAGGAGCAGGTGCGTGAGAGTGGTGCCGCCTACGAGGTCGGCGTGGCGCGGTTCCGCGAGACATCGCGCGGCCACATCATGGGCGTCAACACCGGCTTCCTGAAGCTTCTGTTCTCGATCGAAACACGCCGTCTGCTCGGCGCCCATATTGTCGGCGAGGGCGCGACCGAACTCATCCACATTGGCCAGGCGGTCATCAATCTCGGCGGCACCGTCGACTTCTTCGTCAACAACACCTTCAACTATCCGACGCTGGCGGAAGCCTACAAGATCGCCGGGCTGGACGCCTGGAACCGCATGGGGCGAGGGTAGACCATGATCCTGAATCGAAGGACCGCTTGGGCATCGGTTTTGCTGCGCGGACCTTCGGGATGGGGGCAGGACACTCAGCAGTGGCGCATTGCAACCGACATGGTAGCCGTTGCGTTTCAGCCAAACGGATTGCCGAACAGGGCAAAGCAATGACTGGGCCAGCGCCAAGGAAAACCTTCGCCTGGATTTCCCGAAATACGGTGCTTCTGGCGCTGGCGAGCCTGTTTGCCGACATTTCGACCGAGATGCTTTATCCGATCCTGCCGATCTTCCTAACCCAGACCCTGCACGCAAGCGGGAGCGTCGTCGGTCTGGTCGACGGAATCGCCCAGGCGACGCAGAACATCGTCCAAGGTTTTTCGGGCTGGCTCTCGGACAGGCTTCAGAAGCGGAAACCGATAGCCCTCATTGGCTATTTTCTGGCCTCTATCGCCAAACCGCTGATCGGCGTGGCCACAGTGTGGCCGATGGTCCTGGGCGCGCGGTTTGTGGATCGGCTCGGTGCAGGTTTCCGGTCCGCTCCGCGCGACGCACTCCTTGCTTCGTCCGTGGCCGACGAGCACCGAGGCAAAGCATTCGGCCTAGAAGGCATTGGCGACAATCTGGGAGCGTTTCTGGGGCCACTGCTCGCGGTGCTGCTTCTCATCGCGCTCAAAGTCGATATCCGCTGGATCTTCTATCTCGCGCTCATTCCCGGTCTCCTCGCCTTCCTCATGGTGGTGTTGGTGCACGAGCAGCCACTGGCCGTAGCCGCAAAGGCCAAGATCGACGTCAATCTGCGGCAGTTTCCCAAAGCCTATTGGACCTATCTCTTGGTGACAGCTCTCTTCGGCATCGGCAATTCGAGCAATGCATTTCTGATTCTGCAAACACAGGATATCGGTGCCTCTTTGGAGGCAACCATTCTTATCTACGCAGGCTTCAATCTCGTTGCGGCGCTGATTTCCTACCCGGCCGGCTTTCTATCGGACCGCTTCGGCCGCAAGGGCGTGTTACTGTCGTCCTTCGTCATCTTCCTGATCGCCTATCTCGGCTTCGTCTTGACCCGGAACATCTATCTGATCGGGCTGCTTTTTGCCTTCTACGGGTTCTATCAAGGCATCTTCCGCTCAGTCGGCAAGGCATTCGCCTCGGACTTCGTGCCGCAAGAGCTGCGTGCCAGCGGCATCGGCTGGTACAGCACCACGGTCGGCCTGCTGGAACTCGCGGCAAGCGTTGTCGCCGGACAGCTCTGGGATCGTGTAAGCCATGAGGCGGTGTTCATCTACGGCGCTGTCTTCGCCGTGGTCGGCAGTGCTGGTCTGCTTGCCCTGATTCCCTGGCGAACCGACGGTCATAGTGTGTCGGCGGCGTCGTAGTGCTGCCGGGGCGTTGCCGATGATGAGCAGCCTTTAATAAAACGTTCTACTCAAACTGAAAGGTCCCCGGTCATGACGCCCGTCAGTGTTCGCTATATTGTCGACGATGTCGCCGCTTCCATCGATTTCTACGTGAAGCATCTGGGCTTTGCCATTGAACGGGATGCGCGGCCGGCTTTCTGCTCGGTCACGCGCGGCGATCTGCGGCTTCTGCTGAGCGGGCCGGAGAGCTCGGGCGCACGGGCGATGCCGGATGGCCGCCGGCCGGTGCCGGGAGGGTGGAACCGCATCCTGCTGGTGGTGCCGGATCTGAAGCAAGAGATTGCGCGCCTGAAGGGCGCCGGGCTCGCCTTCCGCAACGATATCATCAACGGCGTCGGCGGCTCGCAGACCCTGCTCGAAGACCCGTCCGGCAATGTGATCGAGCTATTCCAGCCCGCCGCACACTGACATTCGATGGTCGGGTCCGCGTCGTGCGTGCGCTCAATCCGCTCGTTCAGCGGTTGCCTGACCCCGCCAGCCACTGCTTGACGATCTCGGCGTCCGGATCGCCGATTTCATGGCCGGAGGCGACGGTGTGGACCTCGACTTTGGCGCCATGCGAGCTCAGTACAGCGGCCAACACGGGGGCGAAAGGCGCGTAGGTCAGGTCGGCGGCGCCGGCGACGATCAGCGCCCGTGCCTTCGACAGGTCGGCCGGCGGCACCTCGTCGAGCACCGGCATCGGACGCAGCAATGCAGCGCGCTCGATCACGCCCGGATGCAGCAACATGACGCTCGAAACCAGATTGGCGCCGTTCGAATAGCCGAGAAAGGTCGCGTGGCGGAGATCGAGGCTGTGGCGCTTCGCAACGCCGGCGACGAAGGCCGCAAACGCATCTGCCTCCGCGCGGATGCTTGCCTGCTCGAATCGCGTCGGGGTGATTCGCGTGAACCAACGGAACCCGTCCTCCTGAGGGATGCGGCCACGGACCGCAACCAGCGCCGCATGCGGCGCGATTTGCCGGCCAAGCGGCAGCAAGGTCGTCTCGTCGACACCCGATCCATGCAACAGGAACAGCCAGTCACCGGGTAAATTGGCGGATCGATGGAGCCGGTAGAAAAAGCCTGAATTCTCCTGCAAAATACCGTCTTCGAGGCTTTGCTCGGCCATAGTCACATCCTTTTGATTCCGCGTTACTTTCGTTAATTTGCCGGCTTCAAAACGGAATATTTTCAAGCTCCGCGAAAGTTGATTGAACCGGGCGCATTTCAGTCCGTTTCTTTGCCGATATAATCCCCGCGGGGGAGATCGAAGCAGTGTGCGCCGGGTGGTCGCCCGAGGGATCGCATGCCGGGCATGAACAACCAGCTTTAAGGCCTTTTATCGATGACCATGCCAGTTTCGCCGGAACGCGATACGCGTATTGATGTGTTCCGGGCTCTCGCCCTCCTGACCATATTCGTCGACCACGTGCCGGGCACCGTGTTCGAAACCCTGACCTACAAGAATTTCGGGTTTTCAGATGCGGCCGAGGCCTTCGTGCTGATCTCCGGCATGTCCGTCGCTCTCGCCTACGGCACTAAGTTCCAGCCGGGAAACCGGCTGATTGCAACGCTGAAAATGTGGCGCCGCGCCGGCGTGCTCTATGTCACCCACATCGTCACGACGATGGTGGTGATGGCCATCTTCTGCGCCGCGGCGGTGTTTGCGAAACGGCCGGATCTTCTGACGCTGATCAACATCGAGCCGCTCGTCAGGAACCCGCCACAAGTCCTGGTCGGCATCGTCACGCTCGGCCATCAGCTCGGTTACAACAACATACTGCCGGTCTATGCGGCGCTGCTGTTGATGGCGCCGGTCTTCCTGCTGTTCATCAGCTACCTGCCACTGGCGGCGCTCGCAGTATCCGCAGCCCTTTGGCTGATTGCCGGAATCTACCAGATCGCGCCGCCGAACTACCCGGAGCCCGGCTTCTGGTTCCTCAATCCGCTGTCATGGCAATTGCTGTTCAATATCGGCATGGCCAGCGTGTTGCATGTGCGGCGCGGCGGCACCATCCCTGTCAATCGCTGGCTGGTCGGCGCGGCCGCCGCCTATGTGCTGACGGCGCTCGTCTGGGTGCACAGCCCGCTGTGGGGGCATGTGTCGTGGCTCGACCTGCCGGTGGTGCTGACCGGTTTCGACAAGACGTTCCTGTCGTTGCCGCGGCTGCTGCACATCCTGGCGATGAGCTATCTGGTCGTCGCCTTGCCCTTCGTCTCGAACCTGTTCCGCACCGGCCGCGACAATCCGCTCGCCATATTGGGCAAACGCTCGCTGCCGGTTTTCATTGCCGGCACGGTGATTGCCATGGCGGCGCAGGTGATGAAGCTGATCAACCCGGGCGGCTTTGCCTATGACAGTCTGCTGCTCGCCGCCGGCATCGCCATGCAGTTCGCGCTCGCCTTCTATCTGGAATGGCTGTCCGCCATCGGCTGGTCCGGCAAGGGCAAGCCGGTCCGCAACGAGGCGCCGCCTGTCCGTCCATCCTTTGGCATCGGTCCGATGGCGGCCAATCGATAAGATTTGGAGCCGATCTGCCCAGTCAGCCTGTACCTGGCGGCGGTCCGGAAGATGCCCTGACGACAAGTTCGACATCGAGCGTTTCTCGCCGCACCGTGCCGTCGAAGTCGAGGATTCTTCGCGCTGCCCGGCGGCCGATCTCGGCGATCGGCTGGGCGATGGTGGTGAGCGGAGGCTCGCAAATTGCGGCTTCAGGCACGCCGTCGAAGCCGACGACGGAAACATCGCGGGGAACCGCGATGCCCCGTGCGTTGAGCCATTCCAATGCGACCATCGCGATCCGGTCCGACATCGCCAGGATGGCGGTCGGCGGTTCCGCCGAGGCGAAGATGGTTTCGAGACCAGCCCTTGTGCTCGCCTTGTCGTTTTCGGTCTCGTAGACCGGCACTTTGGCGGTGTCGACACCAAACCGGGAAAGCTCTTCGAAATAGCCGAGGAGGCGGTCACGGGTCCCGGTATAGGACGCGGTCCGGACCTGCTCGGGCGAGACAAGACCAGTGCTGTCGTCGGCGAAGGCCAGCGACAACACGGCGAAGCGGCGATGTCCAAGTTCCGCCAGATGACGCGCCGCGAGCCGGCCGCCGGCAGCATTGTCGATACTGATCGCCGAGACCGTGTCGTCCTGCGAGCCGAGCTCGAGCGCGACGAAGGGGAGCTTGCGTTCGCGCGTCAGCTCGACGAGGCGCGGACCGCCCTCGATGCAGAACAGGATGAAGCCGTCGACCAGGGCGCTCTGGATATTCCAGGCAAGTTTTTCCTCGTTGCCGGCCGACACGAGGGCTATTCCCGCGCCGGTGGCGTCGCATGCCTCCGAGATGCCGGCCATCATCACGCGCGCAAAGGGGTCGTCGAAGAAATAGGACAGCGGCTCGGTTGTGGCGACGCCGATCGCATTGACCTTGCCGGCGCGCAGCAGGCGGCCCTTTGGATCGGGGCCGGCGTAGCCCAGCGCGTCGGCCGCCGCCTTCACCCGCTCGCGGACTTCCTCGCGTACGATTTCGGGACGGCTGAAGACATTGGAGGCAGTGCCGTGTGATACGCCCGCGGCCTTGGCGATGTCCGCCAGCCGGATGGGCCTCCTGCCTTCGGTGAGTGATGCCATTTGTTTGTCTCCGGGACTCCGGTCCAACAGTATCGCCGACTACCTAACACCTTCGTTGGATCGATTCAAATTTTTGCTTGACATTTGCGGTGCGATGCGTATTCTTTGAATCGATCCAAGAGCTTTTTTCGTCCCTAGATTGGATCGATACAAGAGGAGAGCGCCATGCACCCCGTCAATTATCTGTTCGAGGACATTTACCGGAACGACTGGAGCATCCGTTCGAGCGCGGAGGCCCGGAAGCGGCGAGACAGGACCGGTCCGTGGATTCGCGACCTGCGTTTCCTCGTAGGACGCAAGCGGAGCTGATCGGTGGCCTATTTTTGTGCCCGCTGATTGGATCGATTCAAAAAACTAGAGGAGATTAAACCATGCACCCGATCCAGCGTCTGTTCGAAGACATCTATCGCAATTATTGGGGCATATCGCCGGCCACCGAACGGCCGGAGCGGCGGCGTGTGGTCAAGACGGCCAAACGCGACGGCCAAGTCCGGCCCGAACGTCGCCAAAACTGACAGAACCGGCGAACGTGGCTGCCACGTCAAGGGCGCGGCCGCACCAGCGCCGAGGCGGCCATCATCAGCCAGCCGCCGATGAGCAACGTGCCGCCGATCGGCGCCGACATCGGGAACAGCCGCGAGCCAAGGAAGTCGCGGGCCAAAAGATCTCCCGAGAACAGCAGAAGCCCGACGAGGAGGATGAGGCTTCCGGTTCGCAGGATGCTATTGCCACCGAGCAGCCCGACGGTAAGGAAGACCGGCGCATGCAAGAGCAGGAAGGATGCGGCCGTACCGACGAAAGCGCCGCCGAGATGTGCCGCCGCCGCCGAAAGCGCCACGCCGGTTGCGCCGCATAGGCCGCCGGCAAGAACCAGAATGCGGCCGCCTGCCGCGTGTTCATCTGTGCTCATTTCCACGCCTCCGCGATTCCTGGCGACCGCCTGAGATAGTGCCGCGAACCGTGTCAGGATTTGCCGGCTTCCGCCAGCATGTCGCGTTCGCGGCGCGACTGGACCAGCCAGTTATAGGCCGCTCCGCCCGCCATCAGAATGGATGTGCCGAGAAGCACCGAGCGCATACCGAAATGGCCGCCGGCGAAGCCGCCGAGCAACGGTCCGGCGACCTGCCCGACATATTGCGCCGAGATCGACAAGCCCAGCACGTTGCCGCCGACCCCGTCGGGCACATTGTGGCGGATGACGCTGGTGATGCAGGGCAAAAGACCGCCAAGCGCCAGGCCCATCAGGAAACGCAGGCCGACGAGTTGCCAGCCCTGGGTAACGAAGGCCTGCGGGATCAGCAGCAGCGCCGAAACGGCGAGTGCGGCAACGATGACGTTCCAGTGGCCGATACGGTCGGCGAGCTTGCCGAGCCGCGACGCCGACAGGATGGCGCCGAGCGCTGCCGCGGACATGACGATGCCGGAGACCAGCGTGACCTGGCTCTGATCTTCGATGAGCTGCTGGACATAGACGGTGATGATCGGCTCGATCGACATGGTGGCGAAACTCAACAGCATGCCGGTCGCGAGCATGGTGACGACGGGGCGCTTGTCGGGAATCTGCGACCAGCCGTCTTTCACTTTTTCTTCCGACGCGGCCTTGGCGGCAACCGGGCGAGGGGCCTCCTTGATCAGCAAGGTGGTTGCCAGAAAAGCCAGGAAAATGACGCCGCCGGCGAGCAGGAATGTGGCGCGGATGCCAATCAGCGGCGGCAGCGCGCCGCCAAGCAGCGGACCGACCAGGGCACCGGCCGTGATGCCGGCCGACAGCACGCCCAGCGCCCAGCCGGAGCGATCCTTCGGCGTCTGCATGGCAACCAGGATGGTCGAGCCCGAAGAATAGCCGCCGGCAAAGCCGATCAGCAGGCGCAAGAGCACCAATTGCCAGACGGTCTGCACCATGCCGGTCAGCGACATACACAGCGCCATGCCGAAACTGGCTCGCACCAGCATCAGTTTGCGGCCGTAGCGGTCGCCTAGCCGCCCCCACAGGGGCGCGACCAGCGCGGCAGCAAGGAAGGTGGCGCCGTAGGCGATACCCGACCACTGCACGATCGCCGCATGGCCCTCGGCGCCCAGCTGCTCGACGTAAAGCGGCAGGAAGGGCAACAGCAGCGTCATCGCTACAAGCGTGCTGAACGAGCCGGCAAAACACACGGCGAGATTGCGGCGCCAGTGGACGTTGTGCGTGCCTTGCATGGCGAGGGCGGCGTCTTGCGGCATGTCATGTCCTGTCCGGCCAGCTTGCATGAAACTTGCTACGGATACCAATTTGGGATACCAAGCCGGTATCTGTCATGAACGCAAGCCCCGTCGCTGTCAATGCGGGTCTCTCAAACATGATCGACAAAGGCCGGCGTGATTGGCCAACGCCGGCCAGTGACCCGATTGCCGGAACAAATGACCTGAACGGAACGCCAATGTCGCAGATGCAGAACGTCGAAAAGCAGCTTCGCGAGATGATCCTCGGGCTCGAGATCGGTCCCGGCGAGCGGCTGACGGAGCGCTGGGTCGAAAGCCGCTTCGGCGCATCGCGCACGCCGGTCAGGGCGGCATTGCTGCGGCTCGAGACTGAAGGCCTGATCTGCCGCGACGGCCGCGGCTGGACGGTCTCGCCCATCAATCTTGCCGAGCTGGAGCAGATCGCCGTCTATCGCGAGGCGGTCGAGGTCGCGGCAGTCAGGCTGACTTGTGCCTTGCAGGACAGGGGTGCCGTCGAAATTATCGAGGCGCTGCTCGATTCCTGCGACGACCAAACCCCGCGCGAGGAATGGCATCGTGTCGGCATGGATTTTCATATCGAGCTGGCACGCCTGTCAGGCAACGAGTTCCTGTTCAGAGCGGTTCGCGATGCGATGACGCGCCTGTCGCGCGCCCGCTGGCTCGAGGTTCGCGACGAGGCAGCGCTTGGCCGTGCCTGGGCCGAACACCATGCCATTCTGTCGGCGGTGCGGGCCGGCGATGCCGATAGCGCCGCCCGCCTGCTTTCGGCCCATATCATCGGCAGCCGCGACCGGCTGGTGACCTCGCTGCGCAACGACCGGCGCGGCCTGCGCGCCCGGGGATTTGCCGTCGTCGCTTGAGTGAGGATCGGCTGCCATTGATCACGAAAAGAGCAGATGAGCGAAGAATGCTACTTTCGGTCTCGCTTCGGAAATGCCGATGGCGTAAGAGCGGCGATGGAAAACAACCGATTTGACACACCCGTGACCGTCAAGGGCGCGGCGGGAAGCAATCAGCTCTTGCGTACGGCCCGCGAGGCTTCCGACTACCTCCTCAACAATTGGCCCGGCAAGCGCAGCCCCAAGCACCGCGAAGCGTTGCAAGCCTGTCATGATGCGCTGGCCGGCGACAAGCCGGCCATGAACGCAAGACGGGCCTTCATTGCCGCCGCTCGTGAAGTGAACGTCTTCGTCAGCGACAAGGCGCCCGCCTGAGGCATAGCGGGATTTGACCGAGGCCCGGACCGCCTGACAGGCCGGGCGTCATCACTCGGTCGTTTCGGTTTTGGTTTGGGACTCGCTCTCGCCCTCGGGCTTCGATCGCTCCTTGGCTGCGACCTTGGCAGCCTGCTTTTCCGCCTTCTTGGCAGCCTTCTGCCGGTCGCGTTCCTTGCGTTCCTGACCGTAGTTCGGTGCTCGTGCCATATCGTTTCCTTTCATTGTGCTTGGCCTTTGCCTAGGAGCATTGGACCGCAAACACAACACCGCAAGGCACGATCGGGCTCCATATCTCGGCGCAGTCCGGAGAGCCCGGCTTTTCAGGCGCCGTCGCGGTCGAGGACGAGATCGGCCGGCCCGAACCGGTCCTTTGCCGTGAATTGCTGGTGCCAGTAGGGATAGAGCACGGGCGGCCTGCTGACCACGTCGAGCCGTGTGCGCTCCTCATCGGCAAGCACAAGGCTTGCAGCGGCGATATTGTCTTTGAAATGCGCTTCGGTTCGTCCGCCGATCACCAGTGAACTGACAGCGGGCCGGCCGAGTAGCCAGGCAAGCGCCACCTGCGCTGCCGACACACCGTGGTTCTTGCCGATATCGATCAGCACGTCGACGATCCGCCACAGCCGGTCCTCGTCGCGGATCGGCGGTTCCGACCAGCCGCTGAGCTGGCGGGCG
The DNA here is from genome assembly GCF_040322715.1 of Mesorhizobium sp. M0106. NCBI lineage: Bacteria > Pseudomonadati > Pseudomonadota > Alphaproteobacteria > Hyphomicrobiales > Phyllobacteriaceae > Mesorhizobium > Mesorhizobium sp. M0106. Next base: position 85,730 of record NZ_JAMYUA010000005.1, read on the forward strand.
GTCGGCTGGTCACGGTGGTATTTGCCGGACAACAACCCGCCGGCAAGCGGGCTCCAGACCAGCACGCCGAGCCCCTGGTCGACCGAGATCGGCAACAATTCGTACTCGGCCTCGCGCGCTTCCAGCGTGTAATGGATCTGCTGGGTGACGAAGCGTGGCTGGTGATGACGGTCGCTGATCCCCAGCCCCTTCATAACTTGCCAGCCGGAATAATTGGAGCAGCCGACATAACGGACCTTACCCTGCGCGACCAGCGTGTCGAGCGCGGCGATGGTTTCCTCAAGCGGTGTCAGGCCATCCCACTCGTGCAGGAAATAGATGTCGATGACATCGGTCCTGAGGCGCTTCAGGCTCCTCTCGCATTCGCGGATCAGATGGTAGCGCGACAAGCCTTCATCGTTGGGGCCCTTGCCGATCCGCATGCGCGCCTTGGAGGCGATCAGCACGTCGCCCTTGCGCTTGCCGCCGAGCGCCTCGCCGATGATCTCTTCCGACACCCCGTTCGAATAGACGTTGGCGGTGTCGATGACATTGACGCCGGCATCGATGCAAAGGTCGATCATCCGACGCGCCTCGTCGAGGTCGGTCTTGCCAACCGCCGAAAACGCGCCGCCGCCGCCGAATGTCATGGTGCCCATGGTCAGGGTCGAAACCTTCAGCCCGGAACGGCCGAGAGTGCGGTATTCCATGTCGTATCCTCACGATTTATCGGGAAAGGGCGTTGCAAACGACAGCCCCTCAGTGAACCGGGCATTTGTAGGATAATTCGTTCCGCTTGTCGCCCGCCCCGCAGGGCAAGCTCGATCACATCTTGCGGATTGAACGCACAGCCAGCGCAGTAGTGGGTGCAATAAAACCGTCATTGCCGGCCTATACTAACATCGGTCCAGCGCTTCGATTTCCGGCCGCCGGGCCGGGCGGCAGAGCGCCTGACAGCGGCCGGCAAGGCCTGTAAGCGGAGCAGCGCAAATGACCGAGATAAAACAGAATTCCCCGGCCAGGGACTGGCTGGAAGCGGAACTCGCCGACACGCTCGACGAAGATTATGAGCTGGAAATCTCGGAGCCGGCGCTGTCGATGGAGATCGCCAAGATCTACAAGAATGCGCATCCGCCATCGATCGACCGCCTGCAGTATTTTCGCAATCTCATCACGCTGCAATCCGAATTGATCAAGCTACAATCCTGGGTCGCCTATCACAAGAAGAAGCTCGTCGTGGTCTTCGAGGGCCGCGACTCGGCGGGCAAGGGTGGTGTTATCAAGCGCATCACCCAGAGGCTTAATCCGCGCATCTGCCGCGTTGCAGCACTTCCGGCGCCGACCGAGCGCGAGAAGTCGCAATGGTATTTCCCGCGCTACGTTCCGCATCTGCCGGCCGGCGGCGAGATCGTGCTGTTCGACCGCTCTTGGTACAACCGCTCCGGCGTCGAGCGGGTAATGGGCTTTGCCCAGCCGGATCAGGTCGAGGAGTTCTTCCGCGACGTTCCGGATTTCGAACGCATGCTGGTCCGCTCAGGCATTACGCTTGTCAAATACTGGTTTTCGATCACCGACGAGGAGCAGCAGATGCGCTTTTTGATGCGCATCCATGACCCGATGAAGCAATGGAAACTGTCGCCGATGGAGCTCCAGTCGCGCGTGCGCTGGGAGCAGTACACCAAGGCCAAGGAAGAAACGTTCGCCCGCACGAATATCCCGGAAGCCCGTGGTTCATCGTCGAGGGCAACGACAAGAAGCGGGCACGGCTGAACTGCATCGACCATCTCCTCAAGCAGATGCCCTATGAGGAGGTGCCGCACGAAGAGATCACACTGCCGGAGCGCGTCTTCAATCCCGAATACGAGCGCCAGGTACTGCCGCGCGAACTGTATGTGCCGGAGAAGTACTGACTAAAGCGGCGAGGAGGGCGGCGCCTCCATGGCGGCGCCCTGCAACAAGCTAGGTGCGCTCGATGATGACATGCGTGGCCTTCGGCGTCGCGACCTGCTCGCTGCAGCGATAGCCGAGCTTGGGCATGTCGATGCCGGCAAAAAGGCTCTCGCCGGCGCCTAGCAGGACCGGTGAGATCGCCAGATGCATTTCGTCGATGAGCTTTTCCTTGAGATATTGCCGGATCGTGGAAACGCCGCCGCCCAGCCGTACATCCTTACCGTCAGCCACTGCCTTCGCCTTCTCCAGCGCTGAGTGGATGCCGCCGGTCACGAAATAGAAGGTCGTGCCGCCCTCCATGACAATGGGATCACGCGCATGGTGCGTGAGCACGAAGACCGGCACATGGTAGGGCGGGTTGTCACCCCACCAGCCTTTCCAGCTGTCATCCGGCCATTCGCCGCGGATCGGCCCAAACATGTTGCGGCCGAGGATCCATGCGCCGACATTTTCGAAGCTGCGTGCCGCGAACGCCTCGTCAGTGTCCGTGGTCCCGCCATCCTTGCCGAGGACCATCTTGCGGAAGGTGCGGGTGCCGAACATCCATTCGTGTAGGGCTTCCCCGCCAACACCCAGCGGGTTCTTCAGGTCTTGGTCGGGACCGGCGCCGAAGCCGTCGATCGACAAGGTGAAAGCGCTGACGCGAAGTTTGGACATGAGAGCCTCCTCGATAACCGATTGTGAGATGCAAGCAGTTATCGGGGTAGCTTAACTGATTGCATTTTGCAAGCGGTATCTTGAATCGCCGGCGGGGTAATCGCTTCCAAATCATGTTGGAATAACCAATCTCAATGTCGGCGCCGCCCGTCATCCGCCTGCCGGCAGCTTCTTCCTGTATAGTGACGGGGAGAAGGGGCTGGCCGCAACGTCGATGTTTTTGCAACGCTGGAGATTGGTGAAATCTTTTACGAACGCGTCTTTTCTCCCTGCCACTTTACGGGGAGAAAATGCCCGGCAGGGCAGCGTAAACTTGAAGCGATGTCCTGCGGCGTTCCACGTCGCGCTTTGGACGAACGAACACTGCTCGATGTAGACGCTACAAAGGCGCATCACCCCTTGAGCATCGCCGCCACTTCGGGCGCAAAGTAGGTGAGAATCCCGTCGCAGCCGGCGCGCTTGAAGGCGAGCAGCGATTCCAGCATCGCCTTTTCGCCATCGATCCAGCCATTGGCGGCGGCGGCCTTGATCATCGAATATTCGCCCGAGACCTGATAGGCGAAGGTCGGCATCTGCAACTCGTCCTTCAGCCGGCGGATGATGTCGAGATAGGGCAGGCCGGGCTTGACCATCAGCATGTCGGCGCCCTCGGCGAGATCCTGCTCGGCCTCGCGCACCGCTTCGTCGGAATTGGCGTGATCGATATAATAGGTCTTCTTGTCGCCCTTGAGCAGGCCGGCGGTGCCGACCGCCTCACGATAGGGGCCGTAAAAAGCGGATGCGAACTTGGTCGCATAGGACATGATCGCAACATCCTGAAACCCATTGGCGTCGAGCGCATCGCGGATGGCACCGATACGGCCGTCCATCATGTCCGAGGGGGCAATGATGTCGGCCCCCGCCGCCGCCTGGATGACGGCCGCCGCCGTCACTTGCTCCACCGTTTCATCATTGACGATAATGCCTTCGCGCAAGATGCCGTCATGGCCATGCGAGGTGAACGGGTCAAGCGCGGCGTCGGTGATGATGCCGATCTCCGGCACTGCGTGCTTGATGGCGCGGGTGGCACGGTTGATGACGTTTTCCGGATCGAGGATGTGCGAACCGGTCTGATCGCGCAGGCCGAGCTCGACATTGGGGAAAGTGGCGATCGCCGGAATGCCAAGCTTGGCCGCGCGCTCAGCCTCCTTGACGGCGAGGTCGAGCGACAGGCGGAACACGCCGGGCATGGCGGCGATCGGTTCGCGCACTCGTCTGCCGTCGACGACAAAGATCGGCCAAATCAGATCGTCGACCGAGAGCCGGTTCTCCTGGACAAGGCGGCGCGACCAGTCGGCCTTGCGCATGCGCCGCAGCCGCCGGCTGCCGGTGATCTCGTCGACGCTGCGCGCGCCGGCAGGCTTTGCAGGGGTGAATTTGTTCATCGCAAAAACTCCGGATCAGGCGACTTTTATCACGAGCCTCCGCTGCTGACCAATGCGACACGATTGTGCCAGCGGTCCTGTCGGGCGCTATTCTGGTTGGCCATTGCCCGACAGGATCTGCGCAGCACCCCGCATGGCGACGCGGAATGCCTCGTCGAAGCTGACGCCGCGCACTTGCCAATTGTAGCTCTTGCCATTCAAGGCAAGCCGCCAGTCGGCTATCCAGCCCAGTTCCTTGTCGCTCCAGACGATACTGCCGGCGAGCGCCTGGTCGGCTCCGGCCTTCCTGGCAAGCTGGTCCAGCGTCGTGATATCGGCATGGCGCAGGGCCTGGTCGTCAAGCTTCGAGGCCGACAGCAGCGACGCTTCGGGAAACACAATCCGCATGACCAGCGGACCGGTGGCATTGACGAAGGATTCGCGCATCGCCGCCCCGCGCTCATCGTCGGCGGTCAGCGCGAACTGCCTTGTGCCTTGCTCCGCCGCCAGGAAAATTGCCAGGTGTGGCCGCTCGCCAAGCCATGGTTTGCTGCCAAGCGCGGCAAGCACCGGATCGATAACGTCAGGCCTGTACAGACAAGTGAGATCATGCGGCCGGTCATGGGTGCCTTGTTCGTCATGGACCGGAATGCCTTCGAGACGGTCGCGATAGCGGAATTCGGCAACGAAGCTGCCGGCCTTGTCGCGCAGCGCCGCCATCTCAGTTCTCTTCGGCAGCCGCTGATCGCCGGACACACGAACCAGCACCGCATCGAGGCAGGCCTTGAAACCGATCTGCCTGTTGACCTCGCCCTGGCCGGTGACGATGGTCTGCGATTGATAGAGCTCGTCGACGGTTTCGGCCGATACGGGAGGAGTGTTCGCAGCGATCAGGCCGACCACCACAACAGCAAGGCGCGGCAACCAAGGCATGGTTCAACCTTCCGGTTCAAAGCGCCAGCATTAGCACTGGGTGACGCCGACGACCATGCAGCGGATTGGCCGCCGCCATTGACGCGGCCATGCGCCACGCTTTAGCACTTCACTCCCGGCGGGCGCGGGGAGGGATTCTCTGGCGATGGATTTTGGCGGAGGCGACGAGATTCGCTTCGAAAGATTGGGCAGGGCTGGCGTCGTCACGCTGACGCGGCCGCAGGCGCTCAATGCCGTAACCCACCGCATGGTCAAGGCGCTGGACAAGGCGCTGCGCAGTTGGGAGCGCGACGACGGCGTCGACGTTGTCGTCGTCAAGGCCGAGGGCAGGGCATTTTCGGCGGGCGGCGACATCCTCCACATCTACGAAGCCGGCCGCGCAGGAAGGCCTCCGGTCGATTTCTTCGCCGATGAATACCGGCTGAACGCCCGCATCGCCCGCTTCAAGAAACCCTATGTCGCGGTGATCGACGGCATCGTCATGGGCGGCGGCGTAGGTATCTCCTTCCATGGTTCGCAGCGAGTGCTGACCGAGAACGCCCAGTTTGCCATGCCCGAGGTCGGCATCGGCTTTTTCCCGGATGTCGGCGCCAGCCATCTGTTGCCGGATCTCAGCGGCAGCTTCGGCATGTATCTGGCGCTGACCGGCAACCGCATCCGCTATGGCGATGCTTTGTGGTCGGGCCTGGCCACCCATACGATCAAGGCGGAGGACCAGGCCGGCTTCCTCGACCGTCTGGCGGAAAGCGGCGACCCGGAATCGGTGCTGCGCGGCTGCTTCGTCCCGGCCAGGCGCGAGACCGACAGGCCGACGCTGGAAGCCATCGCCCGGCATTTCGCGCAGCCGTCGCTGGCCGATATCGTCGCCAGTCTGGAGCGGGCAGCCGCTGCCGACGAGTTCGCGGCAAAGACGCTGGCCACCATCCGCACACGTTCACCGACCAGCCTGCATGTTGCATGGCGCCAGATTAGCGCCGGGCAGACGTTGTCGATGGACGAGTGCATGAAAATGGAGTTCCGTATCCTCAACCGCATGCTTGCCGGGCACGACTTCTATGAAGGTATCCGCGCCGCCATCATCGATAAAGGCTCGACGCCGCAATGGCGGCCGGCAGGCATCGACGACGTCAGCGCCGCCAACGTCGACGCCTATTTCGCACCGCTCGGCGAACGGGAACTGAAGCTGTGAGCGAGGTCGCCTCGAGGCGCGTGGTGCTACAGCCCTCGACGGTCGAGGTCATCTTCGCCTGGTTCCAGCGCGTCATCGCCGGCTACTGTCTGCTGTTCGGCATCTTGTACTGGATCCGGCTGATCGGCTTTTACCCCGGCCCGTTGTGGCGCTTCGACCTGATGCCGGTGCACTGGCAGGTGGCGGCGGTGGTACTGGCGGTGTTTTTTCCGTTCGCTGCCGCCGGCCTGTGGATGCTGGCGTCCTGGGGTCCGGTGATCTGGTTCATCTGCGCGGTGACCGAGTGCGTCATGTATGCTGGCTTCCCCGAGCTGTTCGGCCACCGGCCGCTGATCGTCGCCTCGCACCTTGCGGTGGCGCTGCTCTACATAGTGTTCCGCGTGGTGATCTGGATCCAGAAGCGGCAACCCCGGCGATAGCAATTCCGGCCAGGATCGTTGGCTAAATCTTTAGGTTAATTATCCTTGCTCGGGTGACCGTCCGTTAAGCCTCTTTCGAAACCCCTTACCGGTAAGCTCTTGTTAGCCTTGGCGTTTAAGTCGAATTTTATGAGTATTCGATAGTGTCGCGATCAAGGTGAAGAACAAAAAATCACCGGGCGACAAACGAGAGGCAAATACAATGATCAATTCGCGTCCGGCGGCGAAGACCGCCAACGTATCCGATGACCGCCGCGAGGCGATCCGTTCGCTGTACATGGAATCGCTGCAGCTGGTCGAGCGGCTGCATCGCCGTCTGCTTGATGTGATCAAGGACGAATTCGACCGTAACGGTCGCTCCGACATCAACGCCATCCAGGCGCTGCTCCTGTTCAACATCGGCAATTCGGAGCTGACCGCCGGCGAACTGCGCTCGCGCGGCTATTATCTCGGCTCGAATGTCTCCTACAATCTGAAGAAGCTGGTCGATCTCGGCTTCATCAACCACCAGCGCTCGCGCATCGACCGCCGTTCGGTGCGGGTTTCGCTCACGCCGAAGGGCAATGAGGTGGCGGAAGTCGTCGCCGGCCTCTACGAGCGCCATGTCGGTTCGATCGAGCAGGTTGGCGGTATCAACACGGAAGAGTTCAAGCAGATGAACCGCGCCCTGCAGCGCCTGGATCGGTTCTGGAACGATACCATCGCCTACCGGATGTAATTCATCCGCCGCATCTAGATCTGACGCTGGACTACGGAAGTGCTGCCGCGGAGTGGACCAAAGGCCGGTGCCGAAAAGCACCGGTCTTCCCGTTTCGTCAGGCCGGCCGATCCAAATTCGAGCAACAGCCACGTTGCCGCCATATTCCAATGGAACCGAAGATGCGGGTGATGCTGGGGCCAAAGCCGTGCATTTGTCCTGTGCTCAAGTCACTTCCCCTGTGGTTTTACACCGAAGTGATGCGGGCCTGGTTGGCTAATTGTTAAGAAGCCAACTCTAGAGTGCGGGCGAGACCGCCCGGTGAGTTGAATTGTAGCAAGAATGTCTGGAACGTCCATGAGAACCAGCCGCCGTTTCTTCCTTTCAGGAGCCTCCGTGCTCGCAGCCGCAATGGTCGCCGGCCGCGCCAGTGCGCAGGATGTGATCGGGGATATCCTGAAATCCTCGGCGCGCGGCAATTGGGACGACCAATTCGATGCGCGTGCCAGCGAAGGCGGCAAGGTTGCCTCGACGCTGCCGATCTTCAGCCTGCAGACGGTATCCTTCACCGAGCAGGTGATCATGCAGTATCAGAATATCGTCGCGCAAGGCGGCTGGGAGCAGGTTCCAGACACCAAGAAGCTGCAGCTTGGCGTCGAGGATCCCGATGTGGTGCCGCTGCGCAGGCGCTTGATGATATCGGGCGACCTGGCGCAGAGCGCCGGGCTCTCGGAAGCATTCGATTCTTACGTCGACTCGGCGCTCAAGCGCTTCCAGTTGCGTCACGGCTTGCCGGCCGACGGAACCACGGGCAAATATACTTTCGCGGCAATGAACGTGTCGGCGCCGGTTCGGCTTGGTCAGCTGCAGACCAATCTGCAACGGCTGCGTGAGCGGGCCGGCACGCTTGGCAACCGCTATGTTCTGGTCGACATCCCGGCGGCGCAGATCGAGGCTGTCGAGAACGACCGCGTTGTGCTGCGCCACACCGCAATCGTCGGCAAGATCGATCGCCAGACGCCGATCGTCAATTCCAAGATCAACGAAATCATCGTCAATCCGTACTGGAACGCGCCGGTCTCGATCGTGCGCAAGGACATCATTCCGCTGATGCGGAAGGACCCCAACTATCTCAAGGATAGCCATATCCGCCTGTTTGCGCCGGACGGCAGCGAGGTCGACCCAATGACGGTCGACTGGTCGACCGACGATGCCGCCAAATACCGCTTCCGCCAGGATCCCGGTTCCGGCAACGCGATGGCCTCGGTCAAGATCAATTTCCCCAGCCCGGACGGCGTCTACATGCACGACACGCCGCAGCAGAGCCTGTTCGGCAAGCTGATGCGCTTCGATTCCTCTGGCTGCGTGCGGGTTCAGAACGTGCGCGACCTCGTCACCTGGATTCTGCGCGACACGCCGGGCTGGGATCGCCAGCATTTCGAGGCGGCGATCAAGACCGGGGAGAACACGCCGGTGCAGGTCACCAATCCGGTGCCGGTTTATTTTCTCTACGTCTCGGCCTGGTCGACAGGGCCGGGCGTGGTCCAGTTCCGTGACGACATTTACGGCCTCGACGGAGCCAACGAGCTGCAGATCACATCCGCGCTCTAAGCAGTTGAGCTCATTTGCAAAAGGCCGCCGGAAGGGCGGCCTTTTTCGTTGCCGAGTCTTTCGCGGCAAGCTTTGCTGGACTGATCGCCGGCAAAAGAACGCGCGGTGCCGTATTCGGAAATCGCATCATGCATGTCGCAATGTTCATTCTGGTCGTGCTCATCTTCGTCGCCGTTTCGGGCGCGCTGGTCCGGCCGGTGCGGGTTCCGCTACCTGTGCTGCAGATCGCCATCGGCGCGGCACTGGCTTGGCCGGTGCGCGGAATGCATGTCGAGATCGATCCCGAGCTGTTTCTGCTGGTGTTCATCCCACCGCTGTTGTTCAGCGACGCCTATGGTGCGCCCAAGCGCGAACTGATCGCGCTGCGCGGGCCGATCCTCGACCTCGCCATCGGGCTGGTCTTCTTCACCATTGTCGGCTTCGGCTACGCTTTGCACTGGCTTGTCCCGAGCATCCCGCTCGTCGTCGCTTTCGCACTTGCTGCGGTGCTGTCCCCAACGGATGCGGTGGCCGTCTCCTCGATCGTCGACAAGAGCCTGGTCCCGGCCCGGCTGATGCACATCCTGGAGGGCGAGGCGCTGCTCAACGATGCGTCGGGCCTCGCGATGTTCCGCTTTGCGGTGGCAGCTGCCTTGACCGGCAGCTTCTCCTTCGTCGCGGCGTCCGTGACTTTCCTCTATGCCGTCGCTGCCGGCATCCTGGCCGGCGTGGCTGCCTTGTTCGTCGCCGCCAAGGTGCTGCAATTGCTGAACCGTATCGGCGGCGTGCCGGCCGAGGCGCAGGTGCTGGTCATGGTCCTGCTGCCGTTCATCGCCTATCTCGGCGCCGAGAATGTCGGCGCCTCGGGCATTCTGGCGGCGGTCACGGCCGGAGTGCTCACCGGCGGCTCCGGGATTTTCCGCTTTCTCGGCGTCTCGGCGCGCATACAGACCGTATCGCTGTGGACGACGCTATCCTTCGTCTTCAACGGCGCGCTGTTCATCCTGCTCGGGTTGCAGCTTCCCGAAATCATCGGCAACGTGCCGCCTGAGCTCGGCAGCCGCTATCCGGTCATCCAGCCAATCGCCACGGTGGTCGCGCTGACACTATGCCTGATCGGGCTGCGCTTCCTGTGGATCTGGGTCGGCGACATCGCGACGCGCGTCTCGGCGCGATTACGCGAGCAGAAGGCCGAGCCGTTCGGGCTGCGGGTCCGGATCGCCGGCTCTGTTGCCGGCGTGCGCGGCGCCATCACGCTGGCCGGCATCCTGTCGCTGCCGCTCACCACGCCGAATGGTTCGCCCTTTCCGGCGCGCGACGTGGTGATCTTCCTCGCCGCAGGCGTCATCATCTGCTCATTGCTCATTGCCAGCCTTGCCTTGCCCAAGGTGGCACGCGGGCTGGTCGAGCCGGGCGAGGATCCTGGCGCTGCCGAGGAGCGTTTTGCGCGCGTGGGCGCGGCCAAGGCCGCCATCGCCCGCATCGAGAGCATGGCCGGCGCGACCGACAGCGATGAAGGGGAAACACCCGGCGCCCGGCTTGCCGCCGCCGACAGCATCGTCGCCGGCTACCGTCGCCGCATCGCTGCCTCCGACGAGGCCGACGAGGCGCGCGCCGAGGCCCGCGAGGCCGGACGGCTGGAGCTCGAATTGAGGCTGGCGGGCATTGAGGCCGAACGCGCAGCGGTTCGCGCAATGTTTCGCAGCGGCCAGATTAACGACCATACGATGCAGGCGCTGTTCACCGAGATCACGCTCACCGAGGCCCTGCTGAAGGGCCGGCAGGCAAGGAAATAGAGGCTGCCAGTCTCTCTGGCGCAATCCGGCTAGCAAATTTCGCGCTGCAAACGTGGCGGGCCGAAAGCAACTGTGTTAATGGCGCGACAGACCCCGAACCTTGAGGATTTCAGCCCATGGCAACAGCAGCGGCAGTGTCGAACAAATTCGAATCCTTTTTCGAAACCACGCTTGCCGATGCCGACCCCGAGATTTTCGGCGCAATCCGCAACGAACTCGGCCGCCAGCGCCACGAGATCGAGCTGATTGCCTCGGAAAATATCGTCTCGCGTGCCGTGCTCGAGGCACAGGGGTCGATCATGACCAACAAATATGCCGAGGGCTATCCGGGCAAGCGCTACTACGGCGGCTGCCAATTCGTCGATGTCGCCGAGGAACTGGCCATCGAACGCGCGAAAAAGCTGTTCGGCTGCAACTTCGCCAACGTCCAGCCGAATTCCGGCAGCCAGATGAACCAGGCGGTGTTCCTAGCGTTGCTGCAGCCCGGCGACACCTTCATGGGCCTCGACCTCAATTCCGGCGGACACCTGACACATGGCTCGCCGGTCAATATGAGCGGCAAATGGTTCAAGGTCGTCTCCTATGGCGTGCGCCGGGACGATCATCTGCTCGACATGGATGCGATCGAGAAGACCGCCCATGAGACCAGGCCGAAATTGATCCTGGCCGGCGGCACAGCCTATTCACGTGTCTGGGACTGGAAGCGTTTTCGCGAGATCGCCGATTCGATCGGTGCCTATCTGATGGTCGACATGGCCCACATCGCCGGCCTAGTCGCCGGCGGCATGCATCCGTCGCCGCTGCCGCATGCCCATGTGGTCACCACCACGACGCACAAATCGCTGCGCGGGCCGCGCGGCGGCATGATCCTTTGCAATGACGAGGATATTGCCAAAAAGATGAATTCGGCCGTCTTCCCCGGCCTGCAGGGCGGACCGCTGATGCATGTCATCGCCGCCAAGGCGGTGGCTCTGGGCGAGGCGCTGAAGCCGAGCTTCAAGATCTATGCGGAGAGCGTCGTCGCCAATGCCAAGGCGCTGGCCTCCAGTCTGCAGGAAACCGGTCTCGACATCGTCTCCGGCGGCACCGACAACCATCTGATGTTGGTCGATCTGCGTCCCAAGAACGCCACCGGCAAGCGCGCCGAGGCTGCCCTTGGCCGCGCCAACATCACCTGCAACAAGAACGGCATCCCCTTCGATCCGGAAAAGCCTTTCGTGACATCGGGCGTTCGGCTCGGCACGCCGGCCGGCACCACGCGCGGCTTCGGTCAGGCCGAGTTCCGCGAGATCGGCAAGCTGATCGCCGAAGTGCTGGATGGACTGAAGGTCGCCAATTCCGACGAAGGCAATGCGGCCGTCGAGGCAACCGTGAAGGCCAAGGTGGCGGCATTGACGGATCGTTTTCCGCTTTACCCGTATCTTGGTTGACGCAGGGCGTCGTTCCCCCAACTGTGACGGCGCCGATCAACTGGGCACGGCTGCATCTCGGAGACGCTTGATGATGATGCGAATTTTCCGTTTCGCCAGTGTTGGCGCTGCCTTGCTCACCTTAGCCACCTCGCCGCTACTCGGCGCGGCCTTTGCGCAGACCGAGCCGACCCCGGCAGCACCCAAGACAGAGACCTTCGGCAGTTGGTCCACCACGGTGGACGAGGTCAACACCGGCGAGGATGTGCGCAAGACCTGCGCCGCCTCGACGGTCTTTTTCGACGCTAACGGCACCAGTGGCACCCTCACGCTGGCCATCTCGAATGGCGACGTATTGCCACCCGATGGTTATCCGAGCCTTATCATCGCCGTGAGAAACAGTGACTTGCCCAAGGGCGATAACATCCCGGTGGTGTTCCGGGACGTCAACGACAAGATCAAGGCCGGTTTTCGTCTCATCGCCGACGGACAGTGGATGATAGACAACAAGTCCGAGACCACGCTCGCGGTACTGCGCGCCATGCGCCGCACCAGCGCCCTCGATGTCAGCTTCGCCGACAAGCCGGTCGCGACCATATCGATGGACGGCTTCACCAAGGCCTATCGCTATCTCGGCACGTCTTGCGGCTTCCCGACCGGCGACGTCGCGCCCTGATTGGCGGACCGCTGTCAACTGATTGCCGCTCTCGCAATTTTCCTCGCGCCTCGCTATCTCTGAGGCGCGATCGGTCATCGGCCATACTTTGCCATCGTGGCAAAAACCTCTAAGCCGTTCGCACTACGAGAATCGCGAACCGAAGGCTCTCCATGCGCTGTCCCTACTGTCAGTCCGAAGATACGCAGGTGAAGGATTCGCGCCCTGCCGAAGACGGTGCAGCGATCCGCAGGCGGCGCGTCTGCCCGGATTGCGGCGGCCGCTTCACCACTTTCGAGCGGGTACAACTGCGCGACCTCGTCGTGGTGAAGAAGTCGGGACGCAAGGTGCCGTTCGACCGCGACAAGCTGCTGCGCTCGGTCGAGATTGCGGTACGCAAGCGCAACGTCGACCCGGAGCGCATCGACCGCGCGGTGACCGGCATCGTGCGCCAGCTCGAAAGCTCGGGCGAGACCGAGGTGGCCTCGGGGGAAGTCGGCCGGCTGGTCATGGAGGCGCTTAAGTCGCTCGATGATGTCGCCTATGTGCGCTTTGCCTCCGTCTACCGCAATTTCCGCGAGGCCAAGGATTTCCACGACGTGTTGGGCGAACTCAAAGGCGACGAGCTCAAAACCGACGAGCCCAGGGGCGAAGAGCTGAAGAGCGAAGAGGACGCCAGCTGAGCATGGCAGGGTCCGAACGCAGCACGGCTGAGCAAGAGGTCGTCGATCGCCGCTATATGGCGGCAGCCCTCAGGCTGTCGCGCAAGAATGCCGGGCGGACCTCGACCAACCCTTCCGTCGGCACGCTGATCGTGCGCGATGACGGCGACGGGCCGAGGATCGTCGGCAGCGGCGTCACCGCCGTCGGCGGCCGGCCGCATGCCGAGACCGAGGCTTTGGCAGAGGCCGGCGAACTGGCGCGCGGCGCCACCGCCTATGTAACGCTGGAGCCCTGCGCCCATCACGGCCGCACGCCGCCTTGCGCCAATGCGCTGGTCAGTGCCGGCGTGGCGCGTGTGGTCGGCGCTGCCAGCGATCCGGACCCGCGTGTTTCCGGCAAGGGCTATGCAATCTTGCGTGCCGCCGGCGTCGAAGTGGTGGAAAAAGTGTTGGCGGCCGAGGCCGCGGAGCAGATGGCCGGCTATTTAATTCGATCTCTGAAAAAACGCCCGGAAGTGATCCTGAAACTTGCGCTTTCGAGCGACAACAAGATCGGCGTGAAAGGCGAGGGACAGGTCTCCATCACCGGCGATATTGCGCGGCGCGAAGTCTATCTGATGCGCGCCGAAGCCGATGGCATATTGATCGGCATCGGCACCGCATTGGAGGACGATCCGGCGCTGACGGTTCGGCTTCCGGGACTGGAGAGCCGTTCGCCGGCGCGCATCGTACTCGACCGTCAGATCAGGCTACCCGAGACTTCGAAACTGGTCGCCGGCGTCGACCGTGTGCCGCTCTATGTCGCTGCCTGCGCCGAGGCCGATCCGCACCGGCGCGCCGCGCTCGAACGCGCCGGCGTTCGCTTCATCGGTACTGAGACCTATGAAGGCGATATTGCGCTGCCGGAACTGCTCGAGGACCTGGCGGCGCTCGGCATGGCAAGCGTCCTGGTCGAGGGCGGCGCGAGGGTGGCCAAGGCGTTCCTCGACGAACAACTGGTCGATCGTATCGTGCTGTTTCAGGGGCCGGGCGCGATCGGCGAGGGCGGCATTGTATCGCCGATCGATGCCAACAATATCCCGCCGGGATTTCGCAAATTGCGCAACATGCGTTTCGGCGAAGATACATATGCGGAATGGATAAGAGACATCTAGGACCGAACTGATGTTCACGGGGCCAAACTAATGTTCACTGGAATCGTCACCGATGTCGGCACTGTCGCTGCCGTGAAGCCGCTCAGGGAAGGCGTCGGTTTGCGTATCGACACCGCTTACGATCCGCAGACCATTGCCATCGGCGCCTCGATTTCCTGCGGCGGCGTCTGCCTGACGGTAACGGGATTGCCGGAAGATGGCGCCAACGCACGTTGGTTCGAGGTCGAGGCCTGGGAAGAGGCCCTCAGGCTGACGACCGCGATGGGCTGGAAATCAGGCACGCGCATCAACCTGGAGCGGGCTCTGAAGATCGGCGACGAGCTTGGCGGCCATATAGTGTCCGGCCACGTCGACGGCATGGCCGAGATCGTGGCGCGTAAGGAAGAGGGCGACGCCGTTCGCTTCACCCTGGAAGCACCGCGCGAGCTTGCCAAATTCATCGCCCCCAAGGGTTCCGTCGCGCTCGACGGCACTTCGCTCACCGTCAACAAGGTCGAGGGCACCCGCTTCGACGTGCTGTTGATCCACCATTCGCTGACCGTCACCACCTGGGGCGAACGCCAGGTCGGCGATCGCGTCAACCTTGAGATCGACACCATGGCCCGCTACGCGGCGCGACTGGTGGAGGCGGCGAAGGAGGGGCTTTGAGGCGCTCGTCCATAAAGCCCATTCCCTGATGCGACCGCCGCCGAGTTGGCCTTGAAAGTTCCTTCGGCAATCTTCCGCTTGCGATCAAACCGGCTTCGGCCTAAGTCACCGGCGATCCCCGGAGACATCTATGGCAGGCACATCCCAACACGGCAAAGCGTTCATCCGTCCGAAGAAGAAGGCCCACCTTCTTGTCATCGAGGCGCGCTTTCACGACGACCTTGCCGACGCGTTGCTCGAAGGCGCGACAAAGGCCCTCGAGGAAGCGGGCGCGACATACGACGTCGTCACTGTTCCGGGCTCGCTCGAAATCCCGGCGGTGATTTCCTTCGCGCTCGACGGTGCCTCCGAAGGCGGGACGAACTATGACGGCTTCGTCGCCCTCGGCACGGTGGTCCGCGGCGACACCTATCATTTCGATATCGTCGCCAATGAATCCAGCCGTGCCCTGATGGACCTGTCCGTGCAGGATGCGGTCTGCATCGGCAACGGCATCCTGACCACCGAAAACGACGAACAGGCCTGGACACGGGCCAGGCGTTCGGAAGGCGACAAGGGCGGCTTTGCGGCGCGTGCGGCGCTGACCATGATCGCTCTAAAGGAACAGCTGGGAGAGCGAACGTGAGCGAACCCGCTTCGCCCGGCCAGCCTGCGGTTCGCCATGCCAACAAGCGCGGTGCTGCCCGTCTGGCCGCCGTGCAGGCGCTCTACCAGATGGACGTCGCCGGCAGCGGTGTGTTTGAGATCACCGCCGAATACGAGGCGTTCAGGCTCGGCAAGGAAGTCGACGGCGCGCTCTATCGCGAAGCCGATGCGCAATGGTTTCGTGCCATTCTTGCCGGCGTTGTCGAGCACCAGAAGACCATCGATCCAGTCATTCGACAGGCGCTGACCGAGGACTGGCCTCTGTCGAGGCTCGATTCCACGTTGCGCGCCATATTGCGCGCCGGCGTCTACGAGTTGATGCAGCGCGAGGACGTGCCGGTGGCGGTCATCGTCTCCGAATATGTCGACATCGCCAAGGCATTTTACGAGGAAGACGAGCCGAAACTGGTCAATGCGGTGCTTGATCGCGTGTCGCGCCGGGTGCGTGGCGAGGGCCGCGGCAAGGACGCCTCATGACTGCTATCGTCGCCGTTGGGGCGGGCAAGGAAGCGCGTCGCACCGCCTTCATCCTCGCAGCCTCGCAGGCGATCATCGGCTCGGCCGCACCCATCGCCATTTCCATGGGCGGATTGGCCGGGCAGTACCTGCTCGATGCTGACAAGTCGCTGGCAACCGCGCCGATCACCGGTTTCAATGTCGGCGTGGCGCTCGGTTCCCTGCCGGCCGCGGCGATCATCCGCCGGCTCGGCCAGCGCGACGGCTTCATGACCGGCACAGCGGTCACGGCGCTTGGCGGGCTGGTCGCCACGCTGGCGCTGTTTCATCCCAGCTTCTGGCTATTCGCTTTCGGCTTGGCCGTGATCGGCATCGGGGGCGCTTTCGTCCAGCAGTTCCGCTTTGCCGCCGCCGACAATGCGCCGCCTGAATTCAAGGCGCGCGCCATCTCCTTCGTGCTGGCCGGCGGCATCGTCACCGCCATCCTTGGACCGCAGATCGTCATCTTCACCGGCGATCTGTTCTCGCCGGTGAAGTTTGCCGGCTCGTTTGCGTCCATCCTGGTGCTGGCGGCGGTCGGCGCCGCCATTCTCTCTTTGTTGCGCATCCCGGCCAAGGCAACCGACAAGGTGGAAATTTCCGACAGCGACGCCCGGCCGCTCTCGGAAATTGTCACCAGGCCACGCTTCGTCGCGGCGTTGTTTTGCGCCATCGGCAGCTACGCACTGATGAGCTTCGTGATGACCGGCGCGCCGCTGGCCATGGTCGGCTGCGGCCTTTCGACCGACGACGCCACGCTCGGCATTTCCTGGCACGTCATGGCGATGTTCGCGCCGAGCTTCTTCACGGGGTCGCTGATCTATCGCTTCGGCGCTGAGCGGATCGTGGCCATCGGCCTGGTGCTGCTGATTGGCTGCGCCATAGTGGCGCTGTCAGGGTTGGCACTGTGGCAGTTCTGGACGGCGCTGATCCTGCTCGGCCTTGGCTGGAACTTCAGCTTCATCGGTGCCACCGCCATGGTGGCCGACAGCTACCAGTCATCCGAAAAAGGCAAGGTCCAGGGGTTCCACGATTTCGTCCTGTTCGGCTCCGTCGCCTTCGCCTCACTGATGTCGGGGGCGGTCTACAATGCCTGGGGCTGGGAGATGCTGAACTGGATGATTTTCCCGGTCGTCGCGCTGTGCTTCGTGGCACTGGGCGTGTTGAAGATGACGGGCCTGCGCGCGGCCAACTGACGTCACCCTGTCGGGACGTCGCGGCAGCGGATTCACTCACATCCGAACAAAATTATTGCGCCCATCCCCCCTCTTATGAAACCGTGTACCCCGACGGGGCATCGAAGCCATGCTCATATGCGGCAGCCGTATTCCGGTTCACAGCAAGGGATTTGTGAGATGTTTTCAATCAAGATTCTGGCCGGCGCTGTACTAGCGCTCGGAATTGCGTTGGCCTCGGCGAGTGCCCAGGTGGTGGTGTCGTCGAAGATCGACACCGAGGGCGGTGTGCTCGGCAATATCATCCAGCTGGTGCTGAACGCCAATAATATCCAGACCACCGACCGCATCCAACTCGGCGGCACGCCCGTGGTACGCAAGGCGATTACAGCCGGCGAGATAGACATCTATCCGGAATACACCGGCAACGCCGCCTTCTTCTTCGAGAAGGCCGACGATCCGGTGTGGAAAGACGCCGCCAAGGCCTACGAGACTGCCAAGAAGCTCGACTACGACGCCAACAAGATCGTCTGGCTGTCACCGTCACCGGCCAACAACACCTGGGCGATCGCCCTGCGCAAGGAGGTCGCCGATACCAATAAGCTCGTCACCCTTTCCGACTTCGGCAAATATGTCTCGGGCGGCGGCAAGGTGGTGCTGGCGGCCTCCGCCGAGTTCGTCAATTCGGCGGCCGCGCTGCCCGCTTTCCAGAAGACCTATGGCTTCACGCTGAAGCCGGACCAGTTGATCACGCTGTCGGGCGGCGACACGGCGGCCACCATTGCCGCTGCGGCCAACCAGACCAACGGCGCCAACGCCGCCATGGTCTACGGCACCGACGGCGGCATCGCGCCCTCCGGCCTCGTCGTGCTTGGGGACGACAAGGGTGTGCAGCCGGTCTACCAGCCGGCGCCGATCATCCGCGAGGCGGTGCTGAAGGAGCATCCCGAAATCGAGACGCTGCTGAAGCCGGTGTTCGCCAAGCTCGATCTCGTCACGTTGCAGGAGTTGAACGGCCGCGTGCAGGTCGGCGGCGAGCCGGTCAAGGGCGTCGCCGAGGACTTTTTGAAAAAGAACGGCTTCCTGAAGTAAGGCGATTCCGGCGCTCCGCTTTCGAGGTGCGCCGGATCGGCCGATGGGGGAGGGCGTGCGCATCCGGTTCGACAAGCTCGGCGTGGTCATCGCGGCGATATCAGCCTATGCGGCTTTTGCGGCACCATTCGCCACGTTCCGCGCCAATCGCATCGTACCCGGCGAGTCGCGCTCGATCCTCGAATCTTTGCCTGCGACGGTCGGTCCGCTGTTGATGGCGATTGTCGTCGCAGCGGCGCTCATTGCGCTGCTGAAAACGCCGCTTGTTCTGCGCCTCGCCGCCAGTGTGGTTGCGCTTGCGGCGCTGGCGCTGCTGATCGGCGTCGCCGGCAGTTTCCTGACACCTGCCGGCAACACCTTCGCCCGTATCTCGCCGGCTTCGGGCTTTTGGCTGCTTATCTTCGCCTTCACGCTTCTGCTCGCCGACGTGCTTACGCGGCTGAACCTGTCGCCGCAGGCACGGATCGGCGTGCTTGTTGTCGCCGCCGCGGCGATCGGGCTGCTGCTCGTCTCGGGAAGCTGGAACAGCCTGTCGATCCTCAAGGAATATTTCAATCGCTCCGATAGTTTTTGGGCGGAAGGCTCCAAGCATGTGACGCTGGCGCTGGGTTCGCTGGCGGCAGCGGTGATTATCGGCCTGCCGCTCGGCATCCTCTGCCATCGCGTCGAGAAATTGCGGGCCGGCGTGCTCAACGTGCTGAACATCATCCAGACCATTCCTTCGATCGCGCTGTTCGGCCTCTTAATCGCACCGCTCGGCTGGGTAGCTTCGCATGTGCCGGGTGCTGCCGCGCTCGGCATCCGCGGCATCGGCACAGCGCCGGCTTTCGTCGCCCTGTTCCTCTATTCACTGCTGCCGGTAGTGGCCAACACCGTGGTCGGCCTTGCCGGTGTGACGCGTGCCGCCAACGACGCAGCGCGCGGCATGGGCATGACCGACCGCCAGCGGCTGTTCGGCGTCGAGTTTCCGCTGGCTTTCCCGGTGATCCTCACCGGCATCCGCATCGTGCTGGTGCAGAATATCGGCCTCGCCACAATTGCCGCGTTGATCGGCGGCGGCGGCTTTGGCGTGTTCGTATTCCAGGGGGTCGGCCAGACGGCGATGGACCTGGTGCTGCTCGGTGCTGTTCCGACGGTGGTGCTGGCCTTCGCCGCTGCCATCATCCTCGATGCAGTGATCGAAATGAGCGCCAGCAAGCGCAGGGTTGAAACGGCATGATCGAGATCGAAGGCATCACCAAGCGCTACGGCGAGACGACAGTCGTCGACGACGTGTCGATAGTAATCGAGCCGCGCAGCATCGCCGTCATCGTCGGCACCTCCGGCTCCGGCAAGACGACGCTGCTTCGCATGATAAACCGGCTGGTCGAGCCGACATCGGGCATGATCAAGCTCGATGGCGTCGACAACCGCTCGGTCCCGGATTATGAGCTGCGTCGCAGCATCGGCTATGCCATCCAGGGCCACGGGCTGTTTCCGCATCGCACGGTGGCGCAGAACATCGCCACTGTGCCGGTATTGCTCGGCTGGGACGCCAACCGCATCAAGGCCCGCGTCGACGAGCTGATGACGCTATACCAGCTCGACCCGCAAGCCTACGGGCCACGCTATCCGCATGAGCTTTCCGGCGGTCAGCAGCAGCGCGTCGGCGTCGCCCGGGCGCTTGCCGCGGAACCCAACGTGCTGTTGATGGATGAGCCGTTCGGCGCGCTCGATCCGATCATCCGCAACAAGGCGCAGGAGGATCTGCTGGCGATCCAGAAACGCTTCGGCACCACCATCATCCTCGTCACCCATGACATGGAAGAGGCCGTTCACATGGGCGACAAGATCGCGGTGATGGATGGCGGCAAAGTAGTGCAATATGCCGCGCCGGCCGAGATACTGGCGAAACCGGCCAGCGCGTTTGTCGAGACCCTGGTTGGCGCCAGTGAAAAACCGTTCCGGCTGTTGTCGCTTGGCCGGGTGCGCGACGCGGTGGAAAAAGGCACGGCCGAAGGCGAGGCGATCCCCGGTGACGCCAGCCAACGCGACGCGCTCGCCGAACTCCTGTGGTCGGGCCGCCCGGCACTTCCGGTGAAGGATACCGACGGCAAGCCGCTTGGCCGCGTCACTGTGGACGGGCTGGTTAAGCGCGCGGCGAGGCCGGCATGAAAGCCTGGCTTCCCTCGCTGCTCAGGCTTGCCCTGGTGGTGGTGCTTATTGCCTTCGTCACCAATCCCGGCTGGTTCGAACCGCTGCTGAAGCCGCTGACAGAGAACAACGCGCCGGTAATCTACAATCAGGGCAGCCTTTTGACGTTGACGCTGCTGCATCTGCGGACCGTGCTGATCGCGACCGTTGCCGCGACGGTCGTTGCGGTCGCGCTCGCCATTCTGGTCACCAGGCCAGCCGGCGCCGAATTCCTGCCGCTGTCGCGCAGCCTGGTCAATATCGGCCAGACCTTTCCGCCGGTTGCGGTGCTGGCGCTTGCCGTGCCGGCCGTCGGCTTTGGCGAAAAGCCGACGCTGATTGCGCTGTTTCTCTACGGACTGCTGCCGATCTTCGAGAATGCGCTGACCGGCCTGACGACGCTGCCGGCCAACGTAGTCGAGGCGGCGCGTGGCGCCGGCATGACCGGTTGGCAAAGACTGGTCAAGGTCGAGCTGCCGCTCACCGCGCCGATCATTCTCGGTGGTATCCGGCTGTCGGTGGTGATCAGCCTCGCCACCGCGACCATCGGCTCGACGGTAGCGGCGAGGACACTGGGCGAGGTGATCATCGCAGGCCTGCTGTCCAACAACCTCGCCTTCATCCTGCAGGGTGGCCTGATCGTCGCCGCCCTTGCCGTGCTGATCTATGACGGGCTGTCAGCGGTCGAGCGCTACACGGCTCGGCGCATGGGACGCGAGGCCGAGTAACCTCTCGGGGCGAAGTTCGTTTCTTTCAGTGGCCCGTTGAACGCGCTGGATGATCGAGCGTCAGTTCCAGCGTTGTGCTCGTCTCGCCGGTGATCCAGCGGCGGCGGATGATGGCGAAGTCGTGCTGTGTGTCGGCTCTAACCACAGAGACCAAGTCGCCCACCGCGCAATCACTGTCGAGATCGAGGGCTTCGACAGTCTCGGCAATGTCTTGCTTGCCGGCATAATGTCTCGCAATGGCTGTGAGCACGATGATCACTGGCCCACCCGTTGCGCGATCTTCGGGACTCGGTGATTGATGAGTGCGATGCCCCGATCTTTCAGCAGGAGTTCTTGCCATGACCGCGCGTTTCTCCAAGATCGTCATGTGTTTGTGTCTGGCGGCTTTCGCCTTCCTCGTCGCCTTCGGCAACATCACCGATTACGGCTCAAACTTCGCCTTTGTCCAGCATGTGCTGAGCATGGACACGACCTTTCCCGGCAATGCACTGATGTACCGCTCGATCACCAACCCGTCGCTGTGGACGGCTGGCTACTGGCTGATCATCATTGGCGAGGCGCTGACCTGCCTGCTTTACCTAATCGCCGCCTGGCAACTCTGGCAGGCGCGCAACGCCAGCGGACAGGCTTTCAACGATGCCAAGAAGTTCGCCATCATTGCCGCCACAATGGGCTTCTTCGTTTGGTATTTCGGCTTCATGGTCGTTGGCGGCGAGTGGTTCGCCATGTGGCAGTCTTCGACTTGGAATGGTCAGGAGGCGGCGTTCAAATTCTACATCACCATGCTGCTGGTGCTGGTCTTCGTCGTCCAGCCGGACGGCGACCCGCGTAAAGCCTGACCACTGTTCGCCGATTTCAACCGATCTAACCGGATGGCAGTGTCGACAGGCGCTGCCGTCCAGCCTTTTGGGCGAAACCCGGGATCTTTTGGGCGAAAGCCGGACAGGAACGGAACAATATCTTGACGTTCCGAGCCCTGTTTCGCATAAGCCGCTGCGAAGGGACGGATTCCGGTTGCGGAAAATTCGTCCCCTGTCTCAACGGCCCGGGGAGGGGTTCTTTTGGGCCACCAATCGAGGAAAATTCGGCAATGACCATAATTTCAGCTGTCATCGCCTGCGGTCTGCTTTCAGTCCTTTACGCCATCTGGGCGACACGTTCGGTCCTCGCGGCCGATCAGGGCAATGCACGCATGCAGGAAATTTCCGCGGCCATCCGCGAAGGCGCTCAGGCTTATCTGGCGCGCCAGTACACCACCATCGCCATCGTCGGCGTCGTGGTCCTGCTGCTTGCCTGGTGGCTGCTTTCGATCACCGCGGCCATCGGCTTCCTGATCGGCGCCGTTCTATCGGGTGCCGCTGGCTTCATCGGCATGCACGTCTCGGTGCGCGCCAATGTGCGCACCGCGCAGGCGGCTTCCAACAGCCTCGCTGCCGGTCTCGAGATCGCCTTCAAGTCGGGCGCCATCACTGGCATGCTGGTTGCTGGCCTGGCCCTGCTCGGCGTCTCGATCTACTACCTGATCCTGACCCAGTTCATGGGTCTGCAGCCAAACGATCGCGTCGTCATCGACTCGCTTGTTTCGCTCGGCTTCGGCGCCTCGCTGATCTCGATCTTCGCCCGTCTCGGCGGCGGCATCTTCACAAAAGGCGCCGACGTCGGCGGCGATCTTGTCGGCAAGGTTGAAGCCGGCATTCCCGAGGACGATCCACGCAATCCGGCCACCATTGCCGACAACGTCGGCGACAATGTCGGCGATTGCGCCGGCATGGCCGCCGACCTGTTCGAGACCTATGCGGTGACCGTGGTCGCCACCATGGTCCTCGCCGCCATCTTCTTCGGTGGCACCGACGTTCTCGGCGCGGCCATGCTCTATCCGCTGGCCATCTGCGGCGCCTGCATTCTCACCTCGATCGTCGGCACTTTCTTCGTCAAGCTCGGTTCCAGCGGCTCAATCATGGGTGCGCTCTATAAGGGCCTGATCGTCACCGGCCTGCTGTCAATTGTCGGCCTTGCCGTGGCCACCTCGGCATGCATCGGCTGGGGTGAGATCGGCACCGTCGCCGGCATGACCATCACCGGCACGAACCTGTTCATCTGCGGCCTTGTCGGCCTTGCGGTGACCGGACTCATCGTGGTGATCACCGAATATTATACCGGCACCAACAAGCGTCCGGTGAACTCCATCGCCCAGGCCTCGGTCACCGGTCACGGCACCAATGTCATCCAGGGCCTCGCGGTCTCGCTGGAAGCGACGGCGTTGCCGGCGATCGTCATCGTCGGCGGCATCATCTCGACATACCAGCTCGCCGGCCTCTACGGCACGGCGATCGCGGTGACGACGATGCTTGGCCTCGCCGGCATGATCGTCGCGCTCGATGCCTTCGGCCCGGTCACCGACAATGCCGGCGGCATTGCCGAAATGGCCGGCCTACCCAAGGAAGTGCGCCAGTCAACCGACGCGCTCGACGCTGTCGGCAACACCACCAAGGCGGTAACCAAGGGCTACGCCATCGGTTCGGCTGGCCTCGGCGCGCTGGTGCTGTTCGCGGCCTACTCTAACGACCTGAAGTTCTTTGCCGCCAATGGCGACAAATACCCCTACTTCCAGGGTATGGGCGACGTCTCCTTCGATCTCTCCAATCCTTACGTCGTCGCCGGCCTGATCTTCGGTGGCCTGATCCCGTATCTGTTCGGCGGCATCGCCATGACCGCCGTCGGCCGCGCCGCGGGTGCTATCGTCCAGGAGGTGCGCAAGCAGTTCCGGGAGGATCCGGGCATCATGGCCGGCACCTCGAAGCCGAACTATGCGCGCGCCGTCGACCTTCTGACCAAGGCAGCGATCCGGGAGATGATCGTTCCGTCATTGCTGCCGGTGCTGGCGCCGCTGGTGGTCTATTTCGGCGTCCTCCTGATCTCCGGTTCGAAGGCATCCGCCTTTGCCGCGCTTGGCGCCTCGCTGCTCGGCGTCATCGTCAACGGCCTGTTCGTCGCCATCTCGATGACCTCCGGCGGCGGCGCCTGGGACAACGCCAAGAAGTCGTTCGAAGATGGTTTCGTCGACAAGGACGGCCTCAAGCACCTCAAGGGCTCCGAAGCGCACAAGGCTTCGGTGACCGGCGACACGGTCGGCGATCCCTACAAGGATACTGCCGGCCCAGCGGTCAACCCGGCGATCAAGATCACCAACATCGTCGCGCTGCTGTTGCTGGCCGTTCTCGCGCACGGCTAAGCTCGGTCGCTATGGCCTTAAGACAAAAACCCGCGGGATCGCTCCCGCGGGTTTTTCATTGCCTGA
Organism: Mesorhizobium sp. M0106; assembly: GCF_040322715.1. Taxonomy (NCBI): domain Bacteria; kingdom Pseudomonadati; phylum Pseudomonadota; class Alphaproteobacteria; order Hyphomicrobiales; family Phyllobacteriaceae; genus Mesorhizobium; species Mesorhizobium sp. M0106. The sequence goes on from NZ_JAMYUA010000005.1 coordinate 110,476, forward strand.
GATATGCCGCTTACAGGGAAGCGAAAGGAACGGAAGGAAGCCGACACCCTCGGGTGGATCAGGAGCCGCCGAGCGTGCTGCCGCCGCTGGCGCCGGGAACACCAGGCGCCAGCTTGCTGGCGCCACTGATGATCTGGCTGAGGAAGTTCTGGTCCTTGCCGCCGGTCGGCGTGGTGCGCGAGATGAAGTCGAACACCTTGCCGTCCTTCAAGCCGTAATTGGCGATCTGGGTGACGCGCCCGTCATCGCCAAAATAGACCGCCAGCACATGCTGGTCGACCAGCCGCGGCTTGTCGAAGGCGACATAGCGCTTGCGCGTCTGAGAAATGTAATAAAAGGCCTCGTTATCGAAGGTCGCCTTCGTCGAGGGAGTGCCGAGCGCCAGCAGCACCTGTTCGCGGCTTGAGCCGACCGGCACCAGGTCGATCGCCTGCTGGTCGATGACGTAGCCTTGCGTCAGCGTCTCGCTCGGATTGAGATCGCCGATCATCTTAGACGAATTGCAGGCGGAAAGCGCCGCAGCGATCACCAGCAGCGAAACCGCACCGCCGGGCCTGGGCAGGAAAGTCGACTTGAATTTCAGCGCGCGCAACTACAACTCCATAAGCTGGCCGCAACTTGCGCTGGGCCGCAAAACCGGTAAACCAGCTTGCTTGCCGATGCAACAAGGCCACTTCAACAAACGGTCCCGGGAGACCACCCTCAAATGTTCCAGCGCCTCTTTGGCCGCGAAAGACATGCCAACCGCGCCATCACCGAGGCGCTTTACGCACAAATCGTGGCGGCGGCGCGGCAAACGGTGTTTTATTCCGCCTGGAACGTGCCGGACACGCCGCTCGGCCGCTTCGAGATGCTGTCGTTGCACATGTTCCTGTTCCAGCACCGGTTGCGCGGCGAGGGCGGTGCTGCGGCAGAGGTTGCGCAGGTGCTGATCGACGAGTTCTTCATGGATGTCGAACATTCGTTGCGTGAATTGGGCATTGGCGACGTCGGCGTGCCGAAGCGAATGCGGAAACTGGCGAAGATGTTCTATGGCCGTACCGCCGCCTATGATGATGCGCTGCAACGAAATGACCATGATGCACTCGCCGCCGCCCTTGCCCGCAATGTCAGGCCGGATGCCGGCGCCTGGCCGCAAGCGTCGCAACTGGCACTCTATGCCGCCGATGCATCAAGGCAACTCGCGGAACAGCCGACCGAATCAATCGTTTCCGGAACGGTGGCATTTCCCGTGGCCAACGCTTGAGCGACGGCAGGCCGATGAAGGTGGCGAAGTGGAGGCGAAGATGAAACACCCTGATACCCACAGCCCAGTGTCATTCCTGGCAAATGTCGCCCGGCTGCCGCAAAAGGGGCTGCCGGTGGTCATCGATGCCGACGCTGGGCAGCGCGCCCTGCTGGCCGTCGAGCACGAGCTGCTTTCGGTCGAGAACTATCGCGCCGAACTCCTGGTCGAGCCCTGGAAGCGCAACGGGGTGAAAGTCAGCGGCCATGTCGAGGCCGATATAACGCAGGCCTGTATCGTCACCCTCGACCCGGTCGAGGCGCATATCGATGAGGCGGTCGAAGCGCTGTTCCTGCCGGAGCAATCCAAGCTCGGGCGGCAAGGTTTCGACGGCGGCGGTGAGATCCTGCTCGACGTCGAAGGCCCGGACAGCCCGGAAACCTTTTCCGGCGATGCGATCGACGTCGGGGCGCTTGCCGAGCAGTTCTTTGGCTTGGCGATCGATCCATATCCGCGCAAGCCGGGTGTATCGCTGGAGGCCGCCGGCGATGCCGAGCCTGTGGAGAATGAATTCCAGCAAAAGCTCAGATCACTGTTGGGAAAATCCTGATAGCTGACCCAATTTGAGAAAAGTTGGTTGTGCGGCAGCCCAAAACCGTTATTTTCGCCGAACCTTCGCGAGCCCCGCACCTTGGCAAGCCCGCTGGCCAAGCAACCGTGAGATGAACACCGCGTGATCAGGATTTCCATCGATGCCATGGGCGGCGATCACGGGCCAAGCGTGGTCATCCCGGCGCTCATGACTGTCGCCACCCGCCGTCCGGATATACGCTTCGTCATTTATGGGCGCGAAGAAGTGGTACGGCCCGAACTCGCGAAATTCCCCAAGCTAGCGGAAGTGAGCGAGTTCATCCACTGCGAGATCGCAGTGCGGATGGACGACAAGCCGAGCCAGGCGCTGCGCCATGGCCGCTGGAAGTCATCGATGTGGAAGGCCGTCGAGGCGGTCAAGGCAGGCACTGCCGACGCCTGCATCTCGGCCGGCAATACCGGCGCGCTGATGGCAATGTCCAGATTCTGCCTTCGCACCATGGCGACCATCGATCGCCCGGCAATCGCGGCGCTCTGGCCGACATTGCGCGGCGAGAGCGTGGTGCTGGACGTCGGCGCCACCATTGGCGCGGATGCGCATCAACTGGTTGATTTTGCCATTCTGGGCACCGGCATGGCGCGCTCGGTTTTCGGCATCGAACGGCCGAGCGTCGGCCTGCTCAATGTCGGCGTCGAGGAGATCAAGGGCCAGGAAGAGGTCAAGGAGGCGGGTCGTATGTTGCGCGAGGCCAACATGGCCTCGATGAACTACCACGGCTTTGTCGAGGGTGACGACATCGGCAAGGGCAGTGTCGACGTCGTCGTTACCGAAGGATTTGCCGGCAACATCGCGCTGAAGACGGCGGAAGGCACCGTCAGGCAGATCGCCGGCTATCTGCGCGCGGCGATGAACCGGACGCTGATGGCCAGGATCGGCTATATCTTCGCCAAGACCGCCTTCGATCGCCTGCGCGAGAAGATGGATGTCGGCCGCTCCAATGGCGGCGTCTTCCTCGGATTGAACGGCATCGTGGTGAAAAGCCATGGCGGGGCTGATTCGGATGGCTTCGCGGCGGCGATCGAGCTTGGCTACGACATGGTGCGCAACAATCTGCTTGACCGCATCGAAGCCGATCTCGACCTGTTCCATGCCCGCAATCCGAATGCCCAGACAATCCGGAAATCCGACGTCGTCATCGACGCAAAGGAATAGGAAAGAGCATTGATCAGATCAGTCGTGCGCGGCACGGGCGCCGCGCTGCCCCGCCGCATTATGAAGAATGCCGATTTCGAAGGCATGGTCGAGACGTCGGACGAGTGGATCGTCCAGCGCACCGGCATTCGCCAGCGCCACATTGCGGCCGACGACGAGACGACGGCCTCGCTGGGCGAGGCGGCAGCGCGCGCAGCCCTCGACAGCGCCGGCCTGACGGCTGACGACATCGACCTGATCGTGCTGGCGACCTCGACGCCCAACAACACCTTTCCCGCGACCGCGGTCGAGATCCAGAACCGGCTCGGCATGCACCACGGTTTTGCCTTCGACCTGCAGGCGGTCTGCTCCGGCTTCGTCTATGCAGTGACGACCGCCGACCTCTATATCCGCGGCGGCTTGGCCAGACGGGTACTGGTGATCGGCTCGGAAACATTTTCGCGTATTCTCGACTGGAACGACCGCTCGACCTGCGTTTTGTTCGGCGACGGCGCCGGCGCGATGGTGCTGGAAGCAGGCACGGGGGCAGGCGGCATCGCCGACCGAGGCGTTCTGGCGGCCAGCCTGCGCTCCGACGGCATCCACAAGGACAAGCTTTTTGTCGACGGTGGGCCGTCGACCACCGGAACGGTCGGGCACCTCAGGATGGAAGGCCGCGAAGTGTTCAAGCATGCGGTCGGCATGATCACCGACGTCATCGAGGCGACGTTCGCACAGGCCGGCATCGGCGCCGCCGATCTCGACTGGTTCGTGCCGCATCAAGCCAATAAACGAATTATTGACGCTTCGGCCAAAAAGCTCGGGATAGAGGAGCGGAAGGTGGTGGTGACCGTCGATTTGCACGGTAATACCTCGGCGGCTTCCGTGCCGCTGGCACTGTCCGCAGCCGTCGCCGACGGTCGCATCAAAAAGGGTGACCTGGTACTGCTCGAGGCGATGGGCGGCGGCTTCACCTGGGGTGCCGTCCTGCTCCGCTGGTAAGTGCCGAACTATCGGGTTCGGGTCCCTTGACCTTGACGGATCAATTACTTAGGTTCTGCCGTTGCTTGTATCGATTTATGTTTTTGAGCTGATGGGACGGTTCGTATGGGGGGAAAGACACTTACGCGCGCCGACCTCGCCGAAGCCGTTTACCGCAAGGTTGGGCTGTCGCGTACTGAATCGGCCGAGCTTGTCGAGGCGGTGCTGAATGAGATCTGCGAGGCGATCGTTCGCGGCGAGACGGTGAAGCTGTCGTCCTTCGCGACCTTCCACGTGCGCTCCAAAAACGAGCGCATCGGGCGCAATCCCAAGACCGGTGAGGAAGTGCCGATCCTGCCGCGCCGGGTGATGACCTTCAAGTCGTCGAACGTGCTGAAGAATCGTATCCTGCGCTCCCATCAAAACAGCAAAGCCAAGGGCAGCAAGTAGCCGCCCAATCCCCCTTTGCCAAGAATCATGCTCCAGGCTTCGGTTGAAAAGCGAACCCTGCTTTTGCGCCGGGCTTGAATATTGTTTCATAAACCGCTGAAATAAGATGCGATTCGGTACGCCGGATCGGTATTTGGGTGTGATCCGTTCCGGCGGGACGGAAAGCTGCTCTCCTTGTTAAGCGTGATGTCGCCCGAACCCGGTTCCCGCCTTTCGCGATCATGCTCTAGCGTGAGGATTCGCCCATGGACAAGAGCCCTGATGCTTTCCGCACCATCAGCGAGGTCGCGGAGGATCTGGATTTGCCGCAGCACGTGCTGCGCTTCTGGGAGACGCGTTTCAACCAGATCAAGCCGATGAAGCGCGGCGGCGGCCGCCGCTACTACCGTCCGCAGGACGTAGAACTGATCAAGGGTATTCGTCATATGCTCTACGACCAGGGCTATACGATCAAGGGCGTGCAGAAGCTGTTGCGCGAGAACGGCAACCAGTTTCTGATCGCCGTCGGCAGTGGCGACATGGCGGCGGTCGAGGCGATCTCGCAGCGCCGACAGGCCGACACGGTACCGCTGACGCAAGCGGCGCAGCCGCGCGGCCCGGACGACGAAATGCTGGTTGGCCAGCCGAGGGTGAAACCCAGCCGTCGTTTTTTCGGTATAGGCAAGACCGACGAGGAAGGTCCGGTTCCGCCGGACACGTCAAAACTTTCCCGTGACAATCGCGCATTGCTGCAGGAGGCGCTGTTCGACCTCCTGGAATGCAAGCGCCTGCTCGATCAGGTTCGCTAGAGCCCGCCGGGCTGACCGGAACGGTCTTCAGGGTCATGCGTTAGGCTTCCTTCTACAGATGAAGGAAGCACGTCATGGCATCGCTTTCGAGCATCTCCGACACCGATCTGGACAAACAGGTCGCGGCCCTGACCAGGGAACTGGCCACCTTGAAGAAAGCCGTGTTAAAGCGGGGCGGCGCCTTTTACGAAGACGGGCGCGATACCGCGTCGGATTATTATTCGGATATCACTGAGCGCCTCGGCGACGCCTTGCCGGCAATCAGAAGGCAAGGCCGGGCGATCGAGAAGACCGCCCGAGATCACCCGGCGACGGCGGCCGCTGTCGGGCTGGTTCTGGTCGGGCTCGTCGCCAGTCTGTTCCTCGGCGGCCGGCAGCAACAAGCACCGCGAGCGCGTTCAAGATCGGCACGTTGAGATAAGCAAATGGCGGTGGTCAGCGGACCGCCGCCATTTTTCGCCGACACGGAAAGCCCGGCAAGCGCGCCGCCCTTGATCAAGCACCAGAACGCCTGATTGCGGGTTGTTCGCCCGAGGGTGTTTTCAGTACTTCTTCGCGACAACCTTCTTGTGATGGTGGCGGTAGTGGTGGACGCGGTGATGGTAGTGATGGCGGTGATGCTTCTTGACGGTGGTGTGCATCGTCGTTGCATTCGCGCTGCTTGCGCCGATGATCGGCATCGAGAGGGCAAGTGCGATTGCAAGTCCAAGGGCGGAGAGAAGAGGCTTCTTCATGACATCGTTTCCTTTTTGCGCAGCCGGAATTTGAGCGTCACTGATTCAGGTCGGTGACTCGAGCGCTGCGGTTGGGACTATCGCCTTGGAGTTTTTCGGCAGTTTTTCCGGCCTGTAGAATTTTGTTTCCGAACTGTGTCTGCTGACGATCCGGCCAGATGTCGGCGCGCCGGCATCCGCCATTCATTCCGGCGTCGGTTCACGATGCCGTGACGCTATCTTTGATGCTTGGCAAATCACCGGCGAGCGGGCATTCTCCCGATCGTCTCAGGCAACAACATGATTTGATCTAACTCTTTCATCCCACGGAGTTGCCAATGCCCCAAATAGCAAAACGCGAACCTTACTCCGAACTCGCGGCGAGCGCGGTTACGCCTGAACGCAGTGCCGTCCGAACCGCCCGGGAAGCCCGTGGATACAGCATCGAAGAGCTGTCCCTGGCGTGCGGGCTGGCAGCCTATGAGATTGCCGACATTGAAAGCGGCAAGGATGCCGATCCCTCGAAACGTCGGCGTATTGCCTCCGCGCTTCAACTTCCGGAAAGCGCTCTGTTTGACGAAGTCGTGTTGTCTGCCAAAAGGCGATCCGTGTCGTAGCGGCGTGCCATGCTTTTATTCCACGAGCTCGCCATGGGTCGCCCTGGCGGGCTTCGTTTTTTCGGCCACGTAGTGGACTTGCCGGCCGTCACGGCGACGCCAGACGGAAATTGCTGGAGATGAGCCTCGAATCCGTTCGCGCCTTCTTCGCCGCACACGCGCCCGACATTGATGTCATCGTCACGGAGGCAAGCTCGGCGACGGTGCCTTTGGCCGCCGAAGCGCATGGCGTAGCGCCGGCGCAGATTGCCAAGACGATCTGCTTGCGCGCCGGCGACCAGACGATGCTGATCGTGGCCAGCGGGATCTCCAGGCTGGACAATCGCAAATTCAAGGATCGGTTTGGTGGCAAGGCGCGAATGCTGGACGCCGAGCAGGTGCTCGCCGCGACCGATCATCCCGTCGGTGGGGTGTGCCCGTTCGGCCTACCGGCGCCGCTCCCGGTCTACTGCGACATCTCGCTGCGCGCCTTTGACGAGGTCGTCCCGGCGGCAGGCGCGACGAATGCCGCCGTACGGCTCAGCCCGCAACGACTGGCCGAACTCGTCGACGCCGAGTGGGTGGATGTGTGCCAGTAGCCATTTATCCGGGTCGTGGGATCCGCTGAGCGTTACCGCTACTCGGTCTTCTGTGGCTCTTCTTTTTTGATCGTCTGAGCGTCCGTGACAGTCGACATATCGGCCTTCTCGACGCTTGCTGTCTTCGTCTGCGTGTCGACCGATGCCTGGACCTTGGAATGCGCGGGGCAATCCGCAGAGGCAGCTGATATGGACATGGTCAGTGCCGCGGCTATTGCGAGGAATGTCTTCATGATCATTCTCCTCTTTCGTTCGATGGGTAAAGTTAGCCCGTCTGGCACCGACCGCAAAATCACATTTGTTCACACGCGCTCCTGCGCACGCGGAAGCCGACGCTGGGCCAGCAATTCAAATGGTTGCGCGGATAGCCGCTTGCCGTATCAAAGCCCACTGGCTCCGGCCGGAGGATTTTTGGCGTTAAAGATCTCGCCGCTCAGAGCCAGTCTCAAATCTTCGGCGCTGAGCTGACCACTTTCAAATAAATCCATCACCCTGCGGCCGAGCAGTTCTCTGCCTGGATCTCCATCAGCGAGGCCTAGTTCACGGCATCGGGCATCGAGTGCCTTGGTCAACATGGTCAGATCGGCAGGACAGGCAACCCCTTGAAGCGACATTGCATCTCTCCCGGAAAGGGCGAAAGCGCGTGGCATCTTCGAAGCGTCCGCTCGCCCTTACAACTGCGGACGACGGCAATTCAACTACAGCCAACCTTTTTCGAACTCAACATTCAAACGTACCAAAACGCCGCGCGCTCCAATGGGAGGATCCTGCTACAATACGGTATGGCCGTCCGAATAGCGGTTGTCCTCGCGCTTCTTTTCGCCTTCGCCTACGGTTTCGCAAAACTCGCGGAACATTATCGCAGCGTTGGCGACAGGCCTTCTCCGTGTGAAGAATTGCCCTATCCTGATTGTCCTGACCAAAAAGCTCCTCCCCGGGAAGAAACTGAGCCTTGAGCGCGCGCCTGTTCAGGCCAGGCCAGCCGTCGGGATTAGTTCTTTCCAACCGACGGTTGGTGGACGCATTGCAGCTGATGCGCCTAGGGTTCACTTCGATCCGCGCGCACCGGGCATGCCCAACCCCCGAGTCACCCCTGCCTGATGCAAGGCGCCTGATCGAGTCCCGCCGTTCTGGCATGTGCGGCGGGACCTTTTCTTATTGAAGCTGGAATACGGGCTCACGATAAAGGTTGGCGTACGCAGCAAAGCTTACCTAGCCATTACCGCGCGGTTTCTCGGTGGGCTTCTGGCTAGACGCCAGCCTCCGTGCCTCGCGCACGAGTGATGCGTGATCGGTTTCCTCGATGAGATCACGCGCCTGCGTATGTTGCGCTGGCTGCAGTGCGGCTATGTCTGTACAGCCAGTTTGGGGGAAAACTGGCTAAGCCTTTGGATTTTAATGGTCGGAGTGGCCGGATTCGAACCGACGACCCCTTGACCCCCAGTCAAGTGCGCTACCGGGCTGCGCTACACTCCGGACCGGTCGCGATGTATCGTGATAGACCGGGTCCGGTCAACCGAATTCGGTTGCTGTCCTGCCTGAAGCAACCGCGACGGGGATTGCCGGTCGCTGCGCCGCCCGCAGCTGCCACTGGTGGCGGTATTCGAGCGCGATGGCACCCCAGATCAAGCCAAGCAGCAGGTAGACATGGCGCCAGTGGTCGATGTCGATGAAGGTGCCGAGCCCGATATTGCCGATGAAGGCGACGTAGGCGCATAGAAGATAAGGCTGCCACGGCCGGTCGCGCAGCAGAATGCGGAAGCCGGCGGCGATCGTCCAGCACGTCAGCGTCAGGAACGACACGAAGCCGAGCCAGCCGTAATCCATCAGCATCTTCAGCCAGATGTCGTGCGTGTCCTCGCCGAACATCTTGCCGAAGACGAGCGGGCCGATGCCGAACGGATGCTCCAGTGCCATCTGAAAGCCGATCGTATAGCGGGCGAAGCGGCCGAGCCGGGCGGTGTCGTAGCTTTGTTCGAGCTGTGCGCGGTTCGAGAACATCTCGGCGACGCCTGGCAGTTGCAGGATGACGATCATTGCGATGACCAGCAGTCCGACGGCGGCGATGGTCATGACGACGACGCGCAGCCTGAACTTGCCGCTGGCGCTCTGCAGGAACAAGGCACCGGTCAGCAGGATCGCCGAAACGGCGAACATGCCCCAGGCGCCGCGCGAAAAGGAAAAGAAGATGCCGGCGGTGATTATCAGCAACGGCACCGCCAATCGCGGCATGCGTGCGACCGAGCCGGTAAGCAGCAGGTAGAGCAGGTAGATGCCGGGCAGCACCAGGAACGGACCGAACACGTTCGGGTCCTGGAAGGCGCCGGCGGCACGGTCGTATTTGGTGAAGATCTCGGCTCCTGGAAAGGCATGGAAATAGCCGGCTATGCCGACCAGCGAAGTCAGCACTGCCGACACCACATAGGCGACGAAGATCACCCGGTAGAGACTGGGCCGGACGGCCGTTACCGAAGCGAAAAAAACCGCGGTTAGGGCCAGGAACAGCGAGACGGCGAGATAGAGCGGCGTGCCGGCGAGGTCCGACATCTGCGTCATCGAGATCATACCGCCGATGTTCATGATAACCAGCAGCACCAGAAGTGGCACCGCCGCGCGCTGTATACGCAGGCCGAACAAGGGCCACACCACGATCAGCCCGATCATATACAGGTCGTATGGCGCCGGCTCGGCAATGACGAAACCGGACAGGAAGACGCCGAGGAAAACCGCCCCCGACGCAATCAGTGCGATGAGCTTGGCGTTGACCGCCGCCGCCGGCAATTCATAGGCCGTCGCGCTCAATATGCGTTTTCCGTGTTGAGCAGTCGGATCGGCGTCAGGAACAGGATTTTGAGGTCGAACAAGAGCGACCAGTTCTCGATATAATAGAGGTCGTATTCCGTCCGCATGCGAATCTTCTCGTTGGTGTCCATCTCGCCGCGCCAGCCATTGATCTGCGCCCAGCCGGTCACACCGGGTTTGACCTTGTGGCGGGCGAAATAGCCGTCGACCACTTCATTGTAGAGGAGGTTGTGCGACTGCGCCGCAATGGCGTGCGGGCGCGGCCCGACCAGCGACAGCGAACCGAACAGCGAATTGAAGAACTGCGGCAGTTCGTCGATCGAGGTCTTGCGGATGAAGCGGCCGACGCGGGTGACGCGCGGATCGTTCTTGGTCACGGTCTGTTTGGCCGTCGGGTCCGCCTTGTCGGTATACATCGAACGGAACTTGTAGACGTCGATGATCTCGTTGTTGAAGCCGTGCCGCTTCTGATGGAACAGCACCGGCCCCTTGCTGTCGAGTTTGATCGCGATTGCGGTCGCCAGCATCACCGGCGAGAACACGATGATGCCGATGATCGAAAAGACAATGTCGAAGGCGCGCTTGGCGACTGAATCCCAGTCGTTGATCGGCTTGTCGAAGATATCGAGCATCGGCACCGAGCCGATGTAGGAATAGGCGCGCGGCCTGAACTGCAGCGCGTTCGAATGCGCCGATAGCCGGATGTCGACCGGCAGCACCCACAGCTTCTTCAATAACTGCAGCACGCGCGATTCGGCGGTCAGCGGCAGCGATACGATCAGCATGTCGATGCGCGCGATGCGGGCAAATTCGATGAGTTCGGAAATTGTACCGAGCTTGGGATAACCGGCGACAACCGGCGGCGACCGCTTGTCGCCGCGGTCGTCGAAAATGCCGCAGATGCGGATGTCGTTGTAGGGCTGCCTTTCGACCGAGCGGATCAATACCTCCGCCGCCTTGCCGCCGCCGACGATGACGGCGCGGCGCTCCATCCGCCCGTCGCGCGCCCAGCGCCGGATCAGCTTCGACATCACCAGTCGGAGACCCAGGATCAGCACGAAACCGACGACGAACCATGTGCCGAAGAGCAGGCGCGAATAGTCTTCCGACATTTTCATGGTGAAGGCGGTGAGCGCCATCAAGGCGAATGTTCCGGCCCAGACCAGCAGGAGACGGCCGAAATTGGCGATCGGCCGCATCAGCGCGACGATCTGGTAGCGGTCGGTGACGTCGAACAGAACGACCGCGAGGAACGAAGTGGCGGCGATCGTCAGTGAGTATTGCCAGGCAAGATAGTTGAAAAAGCCGACATAATAGAAATAGACGGCAAGACCTGAGACCAACAGCAGCGCGAATTCCACCATGCGCAGGACGCCGCTCACCATGATCGGCGACATCGTATCGCGCCGGTATTGCGAGGCGACCTGGCGGGCAACATCGTTCATGCCGCCGGCCGTATTGTTCTCGGCAGGGGCGTCGAATTTGCGCACCGCGTCTAGCGAAAAACGGCGCGCTGGGTCGATTTCGTTCATGGGGCGTCCGCAGGTTTCCCTCAGGTGAATAGCAAAAGAGAGCTAAGAAACCCTTGAAACAACAGATGGCTTTGGAGACGCTTTCACCAGGAGCAGCCCGGTGGAAACCCATTGCTCTATTTTTTGAGCGCGGCGAAATAGGCCTTTTCGATTTCGGCGGCCATTACATCGGCGCCGAAGCGTGCCTTGAGGTCGGCGAGGCCGGGCATCAGGCCTTTGTAGGTGTCGAGATCGGCCAATGCGGCGCTTATCTTGTCGCCAAGTTCGCGCGGGTCGGGCCGGATCAGGACAGGCGAGCCGGTGTCGAAGATTTCCGGTATGCCGCCGACCGCCGTCGCGATGATCGGCTTGCCGGCGGCGAGCGCTTCCAGAACTATATAGGGCATGGCTTCCGCGCGCGAGGGAACGACGACCAGTTCGGCCAGCCTGAAGGCGAGCCTGGCCGGCATCGGCGCCAGGAAGCTGACCTCGAGGCCGAGCTGATCTACCTGGGCGCGATAGCGCGCCAGGTCGTCGCCGTCGCCGACCATCAGCGCTTTCAATGGGCGGCCGAGCCGTGTCGCGGCTAGCCCCAGCGCATCGATGAAGATGTCCGGGCCCTTGAGATCGCGCATCATGCCGATATAGAGGAGGTCAACCGCATTGTGCTCGGTCCGCACCGGCTCGAACTCGGCGGCGCGCAGGCCGTTGTGGACGAGAGCGTTCGGAATGGGTGGCTCGCCGACCTTCCTGCGATAAGTCCGCCGCTCATAATCGGAAACAAACAGCAGGCAATCGGTGAAGCGAGCCATGAAGCGCTCGAGCGCGAAGAACAGCTTCCCCATGGCGGTGGTCTCGTCATAGTGAAGCGAGCCGCCATGCGGCGAATAAAGGCGGGCTACGCGAGACCTGGATACCCGCAACAATGAGCCGAACAGACGGGCATAGGCGCCACCTTTGGCGCCATGCCCGTGCAGCACGTCCGGCCGCAATTCTTTTATGATCCTGTAGGTGCGCCGGGCCGAGGCGAGATCGCCTGGCCCGACATGCCGCTGCATCGGGGTGCGGTGAATGCCGAGCGCCAGGCTGCCTTTCATCTGTTCGAACAGCCGTTCCTCGAAATCGCCGCCCGTCGTCGAATCGCAGACGATGCCGACGGCATGGCCGGCGGCGACCTGAGCCTCGGTCAGGTCGCGCACATGCCGGAAGATGCCTCCGACCGGTGAGCGAAAGCAGTGGACGATCCTGAGTGTGTCCGCCACTTTGTCAGCACATCAAAACAGGCGTTCGCGAACATAGACTGTATCGCCGGGCAGCAGCGGGTCGGAGGTCACCACGCGTCCGGTTATCACCTTGCCGTTGATGTCGCGGGTAATGTCGACGCTTTCCTGGTTGGCGCGTGGCGTGAACCCGCCGGCGATGGCGACGGCTTTCTGCACGGTTAGGCCTGGAACGTAGGAATACTGCCCCGCCGCACCCACTTCACCCATGACGAAGATCGGCCGGTAGCGATCGATTTCTACCGAAACATCGGGATCCCGCAAATAACCCTGGCGCAGTTTCTCGGCGATCTCGCTTTCAAGCTGTTGGGCGGTGTGGCCGCGCGCCGGCACGTTGCCGACGAGCGGCAGCGAGAGATAGCCGGACTGGTCGACACTGTAGGTATTGGTCAGTCCTTCCTGCTCGAACACGGTTACGCGGACGCGGTCGCCGGCGCCGAGGCGATAGGGCTGGTCGAGAACTTCATGGAATGCGGCCGGCGTCGGCCGGTAGCTGGAGCAGCCCGAAAGCATCGATACGGCAAGCAGCGCGCGGAAAAGGGGAGCAGTGCTTTTCATGAGCGGACACGTACCTTTGAATAGCCGGCGACTCTGCGGCAAACCTTAACGATCGAGCTCGGTTATCATCCTGTTAGGGTTAATGGCCGGTAAAGGCGCGCGGCCGATGCGGGCCGGATCGACGAATGCAGATGGTTTTCAGCCTCTTGTTTGCGGCTTGTTAATAGAGCCTGACAGGTTCTTACCGCGATATTAACGGCTGAGTTACCATAGTTGTTTACGGTGCATGCTGACTCAGTACCGGAGCAGGGATGCATGTCCGTTCAATCCGCGGCCGCAGATGTCGACGTCGATCTCAGGCAGCTTTTCGCCGGCCTGGCGCGAAACTGGCTGCGCATCCTTGTCGTCGCACTGGTTGTAACCGGTCTGGCCTTTGCGCTCGCCTGGCTTGCAACGCCCGAATACAAGGCGGCAGCCAAGCTGGAGATCGGGCCTCGAGAATCGGAGTTCACGCGGCCAGCCGGGGCCAACGGCAACGAGCGGTCGATTCCCGACGAAGAGGCTGTGGCCACCGAGGTCCAGATCATCTCGTCCCCCGACATCCTCAAGCAGGTGGCGGCGAAGCTCAACCTGGCGAAATTGCCCGAATTCGACGAGGCGCTGAAGATGTCGGCGCTGAGCCGCGCCCTTGTCCTTGTTGGCTTGAAAAGCGATCCGTTCGAGATTCCGCTGGAAGAGCGCGTGCTGGACGCAATGCATGAGAAGCTCAACGTCTATGGCGTTGAAAAAACCCGCGCGATCGCAATCGAGTTCTCGTCAGAGGATCCAAAGCTTGCCGCCGCGATCCCGAACGCCATTGCAAACGCCTATATCGCCTCCAAGGGCAATGCCAAGCTCGAATCGAATTCCGCCGCCACCGACTTTCTGGCGCCGGAAATCGCGGATCTGCAGAACCGGGTGAAGGAGGCGGAAGCCAAGGTTGCCGCATTCCGTGCGCAGTCCGATCTTTTGATGGGCGGCAACAATTCGGTGCTTGCCACCCAGCAGCTGTCCGAATTGTCGAGCGAACTGTCACGCGTGCGCGCCAATCGCGCTTCGGCGGAAGCGACCGCCGACAGCGTGCGCAGGGCGTTGCGCAATGGCGGCTCGCTGGATGCCGTTCCGGAGGTGTTGTCTTCCGAACTGATCCAGCGCCTACGCGAGCGGCAAGTCGAACTCAAGAACAACATCGCCGACCTTTCCACCACCTTGCTCGACAACCATCCGCGCATCCGCGCGCTGAAGTCGCAGCTCGCGGATCTCGACCGCCAGATCCGCAACGAAGCGGAAAAGATCATGAAAGGTCTGATGGCGCAGGCCGAGACGGCGAAGGCGCGAGAGGCTCAACTCGTGGCAGACGTCAACACGCTGAAGGCGGCGTCCGCCCGCGCCGGCGAAGAGCAGGTGGAACTCGATGCGCTGCAGCGTGATGCCGCGACCAAGCGTCAGCAGCTCGATCTCTATTCATCCAGCTATCTCCAGGCGGCCGCACGCAAGGATCGCAACTATCTGCCCGTCGACGCTCGCGTATTTTCGGAGGCCCAGGTGCCGGCCGAACCTTATTTCCCCAAGATTGGTCCGATTGTCAGTGCGGCCTTTGTCGGCTCGTTGCTCATCATGGCGATCGTCACGCTGCTGCAGGAACTGTTTTCCGGCCGCGCCATGCGTCCGGCCGCCGGTGCCCATTTCGACCGCATCGAGCAGGTTGCGATGCCGGCTGTCCAGGCCGAACGCGTGATGGCCGAGCCCGACCCGTCGGTTGGCCGGTCCGAACCGGCAGTCGTCGAGATCGATGAGGCCGACGACGACAATATCATTGAAAGCAAAGTGGAGCCGGAACCCGTCGCGGTGGCGGAAGCGGCTGCCGAGAAAATCGAACCGGAGTACTCTGAAATGGCCGCTGGAGACATTGAACCGGCACGTTCTATCCTCGGCGAGGTCGACATCGACAAGGCCGCGGAAAAACTGATCGCCACCGGTGCCGCCCGCGCCATATTCGTGTCGCCAGAAGGCGACGAGGCGGCTGCCTCGGCAGTGCTGGTGGCGCGCGCAGTCTCCGACGCCGGGCTTCGCGTGCTGCTGCTTGATCTCACCGCTTCGGGTGCCGCCTCGCGGCCGATGCTGGACAGCGGGCTGTTTCCGGGCATCACCGATCTGCTCGCCTCGCAAGCGCAGTTCAGCGATGTGATCCACCCCGATCTCTATTCGGACTGCCACGTTATTCCCGTCGGCACAGCCGATCCGGTCCGCGCCATGCGCGCCGCCGACCGGCTGCCGATCATCATGCAGTCGCTGACCACCGCCTATGATTTGGTCGTGGTCGAATGCGGACCGGCCGACGCGCAAGGCATCAGCCGCCTGGTGGGCGAGGGGACCGAGGTCTTGCTCTCCATGCTTGAGCCGGACGACGAGGTGACGCAGGCCGCGGTCGCGCTCATCGAGAGTGGCTATCCCGACCTGACGCTGGTCACGCCCATCGGCCATGTGGCGCCGGGCCCAATGCCGGGACGGCGCTCGGCCGCCTGAGGCAGTTTTCTCTCAAATCGAAATCAGCTGTCGTCTTCGCCTGCGGCCGGTGCTGTCCGCCCCACGGCTTTACGGCGCAGCAGCTTGGTCAGCTTCCAGACCATTGGGCTGTGCTTGATGAATGCCTTCAGGCGCGCGCCGTGCCTGAGCGCAAGCGCCAGCGCGCGACCTTTCGGCGTCAGCGGAACCAGGACCTCGAAATGCTGCGTTTCGACATCGCACCACAATCGCTTGTAGGGTTCGTCACCGACCGAGAAATCATAGATTTCGAAACCCGCGTCGCAGGCTTCCTGGATGTTGTCGAAGAACAGGAAGTCGCCCGGGCTGGTGTGGGCGAGGTCGTCCTCGGCGATCGCCCCGAATTCGCAGATCAGCCGCTTGCCCGAACGGCTCGAGCCGGTGACCGCACGAAGCTTGCCGGCGACTTCCAGTCCATGCAGGACGAAGGACGGGTTTTCCTCTTGAAGCGCCTCGGTAAACAGGGAGCGGAAAAAAGCGCGCACCTCCGCTTCACCGAAAACATTGGCGATGCCCATCTTGCGGAAGCGGAATTCCTTCATCTCGAAAAAGGCGTCGAGCAGCCTGTTCACCTCGTCCGCAGTCCTCGCCTCGATGCGGCGATGGCTGCCGACGGCCTCGAACTTGCGCGCCTGCGAGCGATGCTTCTTGCGCCTGCGCTTGCCGCTCACGCGGGTGAGCAGTGCATCAAACCCTCCCACAAGACCGGCAGCCAGCGACAGATTGGGGCTCGAAAAATGCGGCAAGGCGGAGAGCGGGTTGGCAACGCCGTCGAGATCGGGCAGCAGCCGCTCCAGCGCGACAAGATCGATGTCGCGCCGCGCCTTGGCAATCGCAGCCAGCATCGAACGGATCGCCGCGATATCGGCATTCGCCAGCCATTGCGGGTCGGCGGCGGCAAAATTGCCGTTTGCATGGCGGCCGCCCATGAACCGGGCGACGCGGAACGCTCCACTGCGAGTGACCTCCAGCGCCAGTGAGAAAACCGGCCTGTCCTCGGCGCGCAGCGTCGCAACGACAACGTCGGCGCCGGTATGTGCGGCCCAGTTCAGGATCCAGCCTGCGCTTTGCGCAGGGGCAAAAAGCGCCGAATGGCAGAATTCTGCGTACGCCGCCAACGCCGCACTATCGGCGACCGAGGTTGACAGGCCGGCTTTGCCGGCCGGCAAGGCACACGGCGACGCCTCGCTGCTTGCCAGCCGATTGCCGTCAAATGACGCGGTGGCGTCAACCATACCTCAATCCTTAGGGCGTATTCGTCGCGATTGGGGGTCCCGCGCAGGCGCATTCCATGCTTGATGAGCTTAGGCGCAAAAGGTGAATGAATGATCGACGGGGGCGAGGCAATCCGCAAACTGGCGCTCAATATCGCCCGCTATTCCGGTCTCGCGCCGCTGGCCAAGCCGTTTATCGGCGGCCTTGGCGCCATCCTGATGCTGCATCGGGTTACCGCGACGCCGGAAAAGCCGAACGGCGTCAACCGCCACTTGAACATCGCGCCCGGGTTTCTCGACACCGTGATCGCCGACATGAAGGCGAACGGCTACAGTTTCGTCACGCTTGACGAGGCGATCGAGCGCATCAAGGCTGGCGACAAGGACGGCCAGTTTGCGACAATCACCGCCGACGACGCCTATCGAGACAACATGACCGAGGCGCTGCCGGTGCTGGAGAAACACGGCGCGCCGATCACCATCTACGTCGCGCCGGGGCTGATCGACGGCGCTGCCGATTTGTGGTGGGACGTGGTCGAGGACATCGTCAATGCGCGCGATCGCCTGACGCTGACGACGCCGGATGGCCCGGTGACAATCGACTGCTCGAGTCCGGGAAAAAAGGTCCAGGCCAATGCGCGCCTGCACGCTCATCTGACGCTGAAGGTGCGCGAGCAGGACCAGCGTGCGGTGTTGCGGGATCTGGCGCGCTCGAACGGCATCGAGTTGGGTGGTCCGCGCCCGAGCACGCTGATGAACTGGGACGAGATCCGCACCATGGCCGGGCACCCGCTGGTGACGATCGGCGCACATAGCGTCAATCACTGCAATCTGAAGCGGCTTTCCGAGAGCGATGCGCGACATGAGATCGGCGACGTCAAGCGCATATTGCAGGCCAAACTCGGCGAGGAGCCGCGCCATTTCGCCTATCCCTACGGTTATGCCAGTGCCGTCGGCCGCCGCGAAGTAGGCCTAGTCCGCGATGCCGGCTACGCCTCGGCGGTGACGACCCGCCACGGCATACTCCGCGCCGAGCATGCCGGCTTCCTGCACGCCCTGCCGCGCATTTCGGTCAATGGCCGCTATCAGAGCGTTGCCCACATCCGAACAATGTTGTCGGGCGTGACGACGCCGCTGGCCAATGCCGGCAAGACGGTGGTGACGATCTAACTGTTGCCTCGCCCCTTCGGCCGCGGCTCCAGGATCAGCCATTTGATAATGCCCATCGCCGGCAGCACCCACAAAAGCCCGCTGAGCAGGAAGAAGATGAAGTGCGCCAGCGGCCCGGACTGCGACAATTGGGCGACCGCCACGATCGAGGCGACCAGCGCATAGACTATGACCAGCACTACCAGCAGGAAGCTTCCGATCAGCTTTTTCAGGCGAATGGGCATGGCGTGATCTCGTTGATCGCTATCGCTTAGGCCGAACAGCCAATACGCGCAACCCGCCAGAAACGGCGCGACGGCGTGCCGCGCTATCCGGTCTTGCAAGCCGGGTTGCGATGGTTCACCAATCCGCGACTTCAACTGCCGGGACAAATCCATGGCTGCTGCCATATCCGATGCCGCGCCTTTCGCCGCCCGCGATCGCGACCTTCGCAACCGCGCGCTGGTACGCGGTTGGCTCTATGTCGTGCTCCTGGTGCTGTTTGCGCTGGTACTGGTCGGCGGCGCTACAAGGCTCACCAATTCCGGCCTGTCGATCACCGAATGGCAGCCGATACACGGCGTCATCCCGCCGCTCAATGATGCCGAGTGGCAGGAGGAGTTCCTGCGCTACCAGCAGACCCCGCAATATGCCGAACTCAACAACGGCATGAGCATCGAGGCGTTCAAATCGATCTTCTGGTGGGAATGGGTGCACCGCATCCTGGCGCGTAGTGTCGGCGTGGTCTTCGCCCTGCCGCTGCTGTTCTTCTGGGCGACGCGCCGCATCGAGCGGGGCCTCGGCACGAAGTTGTCGGGCATCCTCCTTCTCGGCGCTATGCAGGGCGCGATAGGCTGGTGGATGGTGGCGTCCGGGTTGGTTGACCGGGTTTCGGTCAGCCAATATCGGCTGGCGACGCATCTGACGCTGGCGGCGCTGATCTTCACGGCGACCATGGTGGTCGCGCGTGGGCTGGCGCCGCACTCGGAACCTGCTGCCGACCGCTCGACGCAACGTCTGGCCGGCTTCCTGGTGCTGCTGGCGCTGGTCCAGATCTATCTCGGCGGGCTGGTCGCAGGGCTAGACGCCGGCTTGAGCTACAACACCTGGCCGCTGATGGACGGTAAGCTGGTTCCCGGCGACCTGCTGCTGGAGCCGGCATGGCGCAATTTCTTCGAAAATCCGAAGACGGTGCAATTCGTCCACCGGGTCGGCGCCTACACGATCTTCGCGGTCGCGCTCTGGCACATGATTGCGACACGCCGGCGCCTGCCGGGCACGACGCATGCCCGACGCGCGACGCTGCTGTTCCTGATTGTCGTGGTGCAGGCGTCGATCGGCATCGGCACGCTATTGATGCAGGTGCCTCTGCACATGGCCCTGACGCATCAGGCATTCGCGCTGTTTCTGCTGGGCTTCGCCGCCGCGCATTGGCGCGGTACCAAGGGCGCTTACCCGCTGCCCCACGAGATCGCTCTCAGAGGCTGAGCCGCACCCGCCGGATTGCCGCGGCAATCGCCAGTTCGCGGTTTTCGTCGACCGCATTGCGATCTTCATGGTGCCATGCAGCCGACAGGCAGCCATAGGCGATGGCGTGGTCCAGTATCGCGGGCGGCGACTGGCCGAGCGTTGCTGCAAAGACATGCGCCATATGCGCGATCCGCCGCGGATCGAGGCAAAGATCGTCTCGGTCGAGTGGGTTGTAGAACACATTGGCGGCATCGAAGCCGGGGTCGCCGAGAACGCCCTTTGGATCGATCGCCAGCCAGCCGCGCGGACCGTGCATGATGTTGTCGTGATGCAGGTCGCCATGCAGCGGCCGTACGTCGTGCGGATTGGACAACAGCCGTTCCGCGATTTCGGCAGCTTCGACATACAGGCTCTTTTCGCCGGCGGCGCGATCGGCCTTCGCCTTTTTGAACAGGCTGGAAAACCGGGTCCGCAACGGCTGAAGGTCCGGTGGAGCAGGGTGCTTCGACGGCGAGAACAGCTTGGCCATTACCTCCGCCGCGATCGCGGTGGCGGCATTGTCGCCCTGATCCGCAATCATCTGTGACAGCGAGGTTTCGCCGGCATACTCGAGCAGCATGCGGTGGCCATCGCGGCCCAGCAGCCGCACCGCGCCTTCGCCGCGTCGCCAGGCGAGGAAATGCTCGCCACGCAACTCGTCCTCGACATCGTCGAAAGGCTTTAGATCCTTGACGATTGCCGGCGAGCCGTCCTCGCGCGCGACCTTCCAGATGCGGCTGCTGAACGTTTCGGCGATGAGTTCGGGCGCGCCGACCTTCCAGCGCTTTGGAAATGCCGGCACATCCATTTAGAGGCCGAGCATCAGATCCATGTTCTGCACGGCGGCGCCCGAGGCGCCCTTGCCGAGATTGTCATAGACCGCAAGCAGCAGCGCCTGCGCTCGATCGTCATTGGCGAAGACGTAGAGCTTCATCCGGTTGGTGCCATTATAGATCTCCGGATCGATGTCAGGCATGCGTTCCTGATGCAGATACGGCGCCACCTCGACCACGCCGCCATCGATGGAAGCGAAATGATCGGCGATCGCCGCGTGAAGCTCGGCGCCGGTCGGCACATGGTCGAGGCCGCCGAGTTGCAGCGGCACCACCGTGATCATGCCTTGCGCGAAATTGCCGACCGCCGGCTGCATGATTGGATCGTGCGAAAGCTTAGCATAGGTCCTAAGCTCAGGCACGTGCTTGTGCTGCAGCGTCAGCCCGTAGGGCAGGAATTCCGGCGCATCCTCGCCCTTGCCGACATAATCCTCGATCATCGGCCGGCCGCCGCCGGAATAGCCGGAAATGCCGTTGACGGTGACCGGAAAATCGGCCGGCAGCAGCCCCGCCGCAACCAGCGGCCGCAGCGTCGCGATTGGTCCTTGCGGCCAGCAGCCCGGATTGGCGACGCGCTTCGCCGAAGCGATCTTCTTCGCCTGGTCCTTGTCCATTTCGGCGAAACCATATTCCCACCCATCGGCGACACGATGCGCCGTCGAGGCGTCGATCACTTTGGTGGTGTCATTGGCGATCAGCGAAACGCTTTCCTTGGCGGCCGCGTCCGGTAGGCAGAGAATCGCGACATCGGCGGCATTGAGGAACTCGGCGCGCGCTGCCGTTTCCTTGCGGCGCTCGGTCGGGATGGAGATGATTTCCAGGTCGCCACGCTCGGCAAGCAGCGCCCTTATCTGCAGACCGGTGGTGCCGTGCTCGCCGTCGATGAAGATTTTCGGTTTCATTGCTTGCCAAAATTCCTGTTATCTCAAAGCTATATGCCGCTTGCCTGGTTCAATCCGGCAACGCCATGATTGCCCTGGTTCATTTCTTCGAGTCGGGCCTTTCGTTCCGCCAACAGCCCGAGATAGTGCATGGCCACCATCGACCCGGCAATTGCCGTTATATCGGCGTGATCATAGGCTGGCGCAACCTCGACGACGTCGGCGCCGACGATATCGAGCTGATTGATCTGGCGCAGCACCGACAGGATCTTTGCCGAAGACGGGCCTCCCGCGACCGGCGTTCCGGTGCCGGGCGCAAAAGCCGGGTCCAGGCAATCGATGTCGAAAGTGACGTAGGTCTTCTTGCCGCCCGTACGGTCGACGATGGCATAGGCGATGTCCGACGCACGCATTTCCTCCACTTCATGGCCATACAGGATCTTGATGCCGAACGTGTCGGGCGCGTGGGTGCGGATGCCGATCTGGATCGACCGGTCGGGGTCGATGATGCCCTCCTTGACTGCACGGCCGACGAAGGAGCCGTGATCGATGCGCTTGCCGTCGTCGGGCCAGGTGTCCTGGTGTGCGTCGAACTGCACCAGAGCCAGCGGGCCATGGATGGCGGCATGCGCCTTGAGCAACGGCCAGGTGACGAAGTGATCGCCACCGAGTGACAGCAGAAAGGCGCCGGATTTCAGGATCTTCGCCGCTTCGCGTTCGATCGTGGCAGGCGTCTTCTGGTGATTGCCGCTGTCGAGCAGGCAGTCGCCATAATCGACCACGGCAAGCTGTTCGAACAGGTCGCGCGAAAACGGATATTGCGGATCGTTGTCGAGGATGGCCGAGGCGCGGCGGATTGCCTGCGGTCCGAAACGGGCGCCCGGCCGATTGGTGACCGCAGCGTCAAAGGGAATGCCCCACACCACCGCATCGGCGTCCTTCACGTCCTTCGAATATTTGCGCCGCATGAACGACAGGGCGCCGGCATAGGTCGGCTCGAACGACGCACCCGTCCTGGAGCGGGTGGTGAAGGCATGATCGATGGTCCTTGGCGGCATGAAGCGATCTCCTGTGCGTCGACGCGCAACCTTATTGGACATAATTCTCAGAATTGCGACCCCTGCGGAGGATCATGGCCATTCGATCCGGTCACAAATCCTTGCTCGCCAGGCGAACCCGGCATGGCTCGCCAGGAGATTGCCTGGCAAGCAACCGAAAGTAGCCGCCGACGACTGCCTCGGCCGGCGCTGACCTGATTTTCCGGCATTTTGCAAGCCGGCTTCGTTCACCTGCCTGTCACGGGCATCGCTTAACCGAGGTGCGATCCCGGTACGGAGCGATTCTCGTGCGAATGACCTGTCTCATGCGAACGATTTGGCTGAGCCTTCTGCTTTCCGCGGCGCTGGCGCTCTCCCTTGGCCAGGCATCGGCAGGCGAAACGCGCGCCAGGCAGATTCTCGACCGCTTCGAGCACGCCAACCAATGGCGCGACCATGTGATAGTGGCCGCTCACCGCGCCGGCGGCATGCAATCCGGCAAGACGCTCTATCCCGAAAATTCGATCGCCGCCGTCGAGGCGTCGATCGCAATGGGCGCCGAAATTGTCGAGGTCGATATCAGGCGCTCGAAGGACGGACAGTTCGTCGTCATGCATGACAGTTGGCTCGACCGCACGACGAATTGCAAGGGTGAGGTGGTCAACCGCACGATGGCCGAACTCAAGACGTGCCGGTTGGTGATCGAAGGCACCGGCGCCGTTACGGGCGAGACGGTCTCGACGTTGCGCGAGATGTTGATGACCACCAGGGACAGGATCCTCATCAATCTCGACAACAAGCTCGATACCGAAAGCCTCGTCGGCATGGTCGCGGTTGCGCGCGACCTCGGCATGGCCGAACAGGTGATCGTCAAGGAGAACCTGTGGAATGCGGAGCGGATTGCCAGTGTCAAGGCCGCCATGGACGCGATCGGCAGCGGCTTCCAGTTCATGCCGATTATCGCCGATGACGCGGTTCGCGACGCCATGTTTGCCGAGAAAGTGAGCCGGGCCTTCCCGATGCGCGCGGTCGAGATGATCAACTGGCGCACGGGATCAGAGACACTGACCGAGACCGGCGGCCCGCTGTTCAGCCCGCGTATGCGCGCGCTGGCGGTGAGGGGCGACTGGCACATCTGGGCCGACACCTATGCCATCGTCAACAAGCCGGGCGGCTTCCTCGCCGGTGGTCGCGGCGACGAGCTGGCGGTTGCGGCCAGCCTCCCGCGCGAGACTTATGGCTTCTGGGTCGAGCGCGGCGCCACCATCATCCAGACCGATGAACCGAAGGCCGCCATCAGTTGGCTGGCGGCGAACGGTTTTCGCGTGCCCTATGCCGGTGAGAAGCGCCCGGCCGAGCCTGCCAACACGGCCAGCATCAACTAGACCGGCGCGGCGAGAATTGGATCTCCCTCTTGTGGGAATGATGCCCGGCAGGGCAGAAGGGCGCTGTCCCGCCGACCCCAGGCCGGCAGCGCCAAACTTTCGAAGGAACCCAGAAACAGAAAACCCGCCTCTGTGGGCGGGTCGTTGGAGCCAATTAGCACCATACCCAGATTAGTAGCATAGTTGCCGGCACAAAGCAAGAACAAAATGTGGCGTAGTGGCAGAAAAATCCGACGATCCTTCAGCGTCTCGGCTGTCCCGCCTGCAAGGTCGCGCGCCTTCGCTGTCCTGCCGGCAATCTCCCCGGCAAGAGAACCCACTTGGGGGAGATTGGCTCATCACTGCCTTCGGTAATCTACCCGCAGGCCGCCATTGCCACACCATCCAGCTCCTTGATGACATCGTCCGACAGTTCGAGGTCGGCAGCGGCGAGGTTCTCCCTGAGATGCGCGACGGAAGACGTGCCGGGAATCTGAAGAATGTTGGGTCCGCGGCGAAGCAGCCAAGTGAGCGCGACCTGCATGGGCGTGGCGCCGAGGCGTGCGGCGACCTTGGACAAGGTCGACGACTGCAACGGGTTGAAGCCGCCAAGCGGGAAGAACGGCACATAGGCAATGCCGTCGCGGGCGAGATCGTTGATCAAGGCATCATCGCCCCGATGCGCCAGATTGTACTGGTTCTGCACGCAGACGATCCTGCACATCCTGCGGCCTTCGGCGATCTGCGCAGCGGTGACGTTGCTCAGCCCGATGTGGCGCACGAGGCCCTGTCGCTGGAGCTCGGCAAGCGTCTTAAGCGGCGCCTCGATCGACCCTTCGGCGGGGCCATGCGCGTCGAACATGACCCGAAGGTTGACCACCTCCAGCACGTCGAGTCCGAGATTGTGCAGATTGTCGTGCACCGCCTGTGTCAGCTCTTCTGCCGAGAAGGCCGGCAGCCATGAGCCATCCGTGCCGCGTCGGGCACCGATCTTGGTGACAATAACGAGGTCGTCGGGATAGGGTGCGAGCGCTTCGCGGATCAACAGGTTGGTCACGTGCGGGCCATAGAAGTCGCTGGTGTCGATGTGGTTGACGCCTTGTGCAACGGCTTCGCGCAGTACGGCCAATGCCGCGTCGTGGTCCTTTGGTGGGCCGAAGACGCCTGGCCCTGCGAGCTGCATGGCGCCGTAGCCGAGCCGTCTCACTGGGCGGTCGCCGAGGATGAATGTGCCGGACTGGTCGACGCTGGACATGGTCTTTCTCCTTCAGGAACGGTGCACAGATAGACGCTGTCCGATCTCATGATAATTGGGTACAATTCGCACGGGCTGTGCGGAACGACGAACAATGCAGATTGATCTCGGGGACCTGAACGCCTTCGTGGCCGTAGCGCGCGCCAAAGGTTTTCGGGATGCGGCACGCGCCAGCGGCGGCAGTGCGTCCGGCTTGAGCGAGGCGGTGCGGCGCCTGGAGACGCAGCTCGGTGTCAGGCTGCTCAACCGGACGACCCGCAGCGTTGTCCTGACGGAAGCCGGCGAAGGCCTGCTGGCGCGGCTCGGTCCTGCCTTGACCGAGGTGGAGTCGGCCCTCGACGTAGTGAACGGCTTTCGCGACAGGCCGGCAGGTACGTTGCGCCTCAATGTGCCGGTCAGCGCGGCGCGGCTGGTGCTGCCCAGCATCGTTCCGCCTTTTCTCGCCGCCTATCCAGGCATCCGGTTGGAGGTGATCTCGGAGGAGAGCTTCGTCGATGTGCTGGCGGCGGGGTGCGACGCCGGCATTCGCTATGAGGAGCGGCTGGAGCAGGACATGATCGCTGTGCCGATCGGACCGCGCGTGCAGCGCTTCGCCACCGCCGCCAGCCCGGCCTACCTGGATCGTCATGGCCGGCCGCAACACCCGAGCGACCTGCTCGGCCATGCCTGCCTGCGCGGCCGCTTTGCCAGCCGTGCGATGCCGCCGTGGGAATTCGAGCGCGACGGCGAGGTGGTGCGGGTCGACCCGACGGGGCCGCTTCTCGTGACCCTGGGCGGGGCGACTGACCTCAAAGTCGATGCAGCCATCGCCGGCACCGGCATCATCAGCCTGTTCGAGGATTGGCTACGCCCTCACTTCGAGAGCGGGGCGCTCGAACCGCTGCTCGAACCCTGGTGGCAGAGCTTCTCCGGGCCGTTCCTTTACTATCCCGGCCGGCGCCTCGTGCCGGCACCGTTGCGGGCGTTCATTGACTTCATCAAGGCGTCCGCCGGCCAGCCCTGACACCCGGGAGAGCCGCGCCCGAAAATAAGCGCGGCTCGCTTCCCTCAGGTGACCCGCCACTACGCTTCGCGGCAGCTCTTGCTTGATCTATTTGACTGGAATCATCAGGTGCGCGTAGGGCGTGTCGGGGAACATGACGTATGGCTGTGTGGGGTTCGGCTCGTGGGGATACAAGGCCATCATGTCTGGTGCGTTCATGACCATCACGTGCGGACCATCATGCAGCCATTCGGCCCCCTCCGGCGGCTTGGTTGCAAAGGGGTCGGTATTGCTGGCCGCATCGCCTCCTTTTAGCATGTAGGCGAAAGCAACTTTCCCTGCAGGCGGCTCCTTCTTGGACATGATCGCGTGCATCCACGCCATCCCGTTCTCATCCGTGCACATTGGGTCGTCGGCGGGAGTGCTCGGGTCGTCCGGGATGCAAGTGAAGCCGTTGGTGCCCTTCCTCAACGTCTTCATCTCCCAATTCACGACGGCGGCGTTTTTGCCGACAGCCTCCGGTGCCGCTGTGATCGCATTCTCGATCAGCTGCTCGTCGCTTTTGTCGGCCGCAGGCGCGGCGAATGCCCAAGTGGCGGCGACAGCTGCCAGAAAC
Organism: Mesorhizobium sp. M0106; assembly: GCF_040322715.1. Taxonomy (NCBI): domain Bacteria; kingdom Pseudomonadati; phylum Pseudomonadota; class Alphaproteobacteria; order Hyphomicrobiales; family Phyllobacteriaceae; genus Mesorhizobium; species Mesorhizobium sp. M0106. The sequence goes on from NZ_JAMYUA010000005.1 coordinate 137,125, forward strand.
ACACTGCTGGAATGGATGCGCATTGCCTCCTCCTTCGCGAGCGTCGGGTTACCGGCGCGTCGCAACGTGCACAGCTCCCGCTCTGTGGAGTTGGCTGCTGCCCTGGGATCTGGAACGCGCCTGTAATTAAGATACTACTAATATTACGTAGGGTCACCTGAAGATGCGGGATTGCTATGTCGACAAAGAAAAGGGGGCTGCGAATACGCAGCCCCTCTGAAAAAATCGATAGAAAACCGGTCTTTGTTTAACGCTTCGAGAACTGGAAGGAGCGGCGGGCCTTCGCCTTGCCGTACTTCTTGCGCTCGACGACGCGGCTGTCGCGGGTCAGGAAGCCACCCTTCTTGAGCACGGCGCGCAGCGCCGGCTCGTAATAGGTCAGCGCCTTGGAGATGCCGTGGCGCACGGCACCGGCCTGGCCGGAAAGGCCGCCGCCGATGACGGTGGCAACGATGTCGTACTGGCCGGCGCGATTGGCGGCGATGATCGGCTGGTTGAGGATCATCTGCAGCACCGGACGCGCGAAATATTCGGCGAACACCTTGTCGTTGACGACGATCTTGCCGGAGCCGGGCTTCACCCAGACGCGGGCGATGGCGTTCTTGCGCTTGCCGGTGGCGTAGGCGCGGCCCGACTTATCGAGTTTCTGGACGTGGACGGGTGCGGCCGGCTGGGTGTTGGTATTGCCGGTGGCAGCTCCGAGTTCTGCGAGCGAGGAAAGCTCAGCCATCTTACGAAACCTTCTTGTTCTTGGCGTTCAGCTTGGCCACGTCGAGGACGACGGGCTGCTGGGCGACATGCGGATGTTCCGTGCCTGCATAGACGCGGAGGTTCTTCATCTGGCGACGGCCGAGCGGGCCACGCGGGATCATGCGTTCGACGGCCTTCTCGACGACACGCTCGGGGAAACGACCCTCGAGTAGCTGGCGCGCGGTGCGCTCCTTGACGCCGCCGGGGTGGCCGGTGTGCCAGTAATAGACCTTGTCGGTGAACTTCTTGCCGGTGAACACCACCTTGTCGGCATTGATGACGATGACGTTGTCGCCGTCGTCGACGTGCGGGGTGAAGGTGGGCTTGTGCTTGCCGCGAAGATGATTGGCGATGACAGTGGCGAGACGGCCGACGACGAGACCCTCGGCGTCGATCAGCACCCACTTCTTCACCACATCCGCAGGCTTCTGCGAAAAGGTTGCCATGGATTGTTGCTTTCGGTTCGGACCTTCAAAAGAAGGCGTTTCTTGTTGCTTGGATTGGCGAAAGGCGCTTGCCCGCCGCCAATAACAAAACGGCGGCCTTTGCGGGCCGCTGCTTCGTCACGGCTTATAGGGGAGGGGTTCGACCGCGTCAAGGCGCATGAAACACTTGCCAGAAGATAAAGCCAAATGAAAACAATGACTTGTGTTAAAGGTATGATTTTACCACATCGCGATTTTGGCTCTATGTCGGGCAAGTCTCAGTGCTTTGCCTCGATTTCCTTGCGAGCTGCGCTGGAGAGGAATGCCGATCGCGTTATGCCTCGGTCGCGCGCTGCGGCGTCGATCGCCCGCAAAACGCCACGCTCGAAAGTCACATTCGCCCTCACGACGGCGCTGTCATTGTCGATGAGTGGTACCGAGACCAGATAGCCTCCTTCAGCAAGTGCTTTGCGTATATCCGCAAGCGCGATGATCGCCTCGTGGCTGGACGGTTCGGGAACAGGCATATCCTCCGCCCACAGTTGCAACGCTTCGACTGCATTCGGTACGATGTCTTCCGCCTCGTCCGCGGCTGAAAAGCAGCCGGGAATGTCGGGAAAGCGAATGCCGAACGCGCTGTCGGGATCTTTATCGACCAACGCGAAATAGTTCTTCATCTCAGCCTCCAAGCCGCTTCAGGTCGCCTATATCCAGCCCGCTTGCTTGGCGATGGCGCGAGCTGTACCGGTTGGTAGATCCTTCTCCGGATGCGGAACGATCAACACGATCTCGCCCTTTCGGAACTTGTGATGTGAGCCGCGTATGGAAACCAGCTCGAAACCGTCGTCCTTGAGACGCTTCACGATTTTGCGGCTGTCACGCTCCAGCAAAGATCACCTATGCGCACATATATACACATCAAGGAAAAATTCAATCGAAAGCATCAGGCCGGCCCTCGCTTTGGCGGGATCGAATAGGTGCCCGTTGCGTGCGCTACCGTGTGTCCCTCCGGGCCGGCGACGATGTCGATATCGAACACCATCAGGCTCTTGCCGAGCTTGAGGATGCGGCAATGGCCGTCGATAGGACCACTCTCGGCCTTGCGGACGAAATTGATGTTGAGACTGGTGGTGACCGAAAGTGCATCCGGTCCGGCATGCGAGAGCACGCAGACATAGCCGCCTATGTCGGCCAGCGTGAACAGCGCTGAACCCGACACGGTGCCGCCGGGACGCAAATGGCGCTCGTCGGCGTTGAGCCGCACGATACAGCCGCCTGGAAACACCTCCAACGCCTCATAGAAGGTGAACTGGTCGTTGAGTTGCGGGAAAACGGTCGCCATCAGCGCGTTGACATCAGCAGCCGTCAGCACCGGCTTGAGGTTGCTTTGGGCAGGCATGTCGGTCCCTCGTTTGCGCCTGCCTGTATGAGCGTAGCGTGCCGTTTCTGGCAACAGCCATTCATTATGGCAGAAGCGGGGTGTTGGACGAAGCGAGACCGGCATACTAGATTAGTCGATCACCGATCCGGAATCGCGGAGGAATGACCCCATGGCCGAAATCGTTGCCATCAAACCTGCCGTTGCCGAAGGGCCGGTCGTCTCCAGGCTGGACAACGGCGTGCTGCGCCTGACGCTCGCCAATCCGCCGGCCAACGCTCTTTCGCTTGCAGTGATGGCGGCGCTGATGGCGGAACTCGACCGCGCCAAGGCCGACAAATCCGTCCGCGTCATCATTCTTGGGGCGGCCGGCAAAGTGTTCTGCGCCGGGCACGACCTCAAGGAGTTGAGCACGCACCGCGCCGATGCCGATCGCGGCAGGGCCTTTTTCGAAAAGACCTTTTCCGCCTGCGCCGCGCTGATGCAGGCGATCGTTCGCCATCCTAAGCCGGTGATCGCCGAAGTCGACGGCCTGGCGACGGCGGCCGGATTGCAGCTGGTCGCCAGCTGCGATCTCGCCATCGCCTCGCACGAGGCGACCTTCTGCACGCCTGGCGTCAATATCGGACTGTTCTGCTCGACGCCGATGGTGGCGCTGTCGCGCAACGTCTCGCGCAAGCACGCCATGGAGATGCTTTTGACCGGCGAGACGATCGATGCGGCAACCGCCAAGGAATTCGGCTTGGTCAACCGCGTCGTGCCGCGCGAATATCTGAATCAGATTGTCACCAAATACGCGCAAACCATTGCGTCCAAATCCTCCCTGGTCGTCAAGATCGGCAAGGAAGCCTTCTACGAACAGGCAGAAATGGGGCTGGCCGAGGCCTATGATTACACCGGGCGCGTCATGGTCGAGAACATGCTGGCGCGCGATGCGGAAGAGGGCATTGGCGCCTTCATCGGAAAGCGCAGGCCGGAATGGCCGGAGGAATAGGAGGCGGATATGGAACCGCGCATCTCCATCATCACCATCGCCACCGACGATCTCGACCGTGCGACCCGCTTCTATGAGGCGATGGGCCTGACCCGCCATGCCGGGATCACCGACGGCGTTGCCTTCTTCCAGATGGGCGGCGCTATTCTTGGCTTGTTTCCGCGCCCAAGCGCAGAAGAGGATTCGGGCGTCAGCTTCTCGAAGGCGCCGTCGGCCGTCTACCTCGCCTACAACACCCGCTCTGACGCCGAGGTCGACGAAGTGCTTGCGGCGGCTGAGAAGGCCGGCGGCAAGATCGTCAAGCCGGCCGGGCGCGCCTTCTGGGGCGGCTGGTACGGCTATTTCGCCGATGCGGACGGGCATGTCTGGGAAGTCGCGCACAATCCGGCTTTTCCGATCGCGGAAGACGGATCGATTTCGCTGCCGGGCTGACGACGTTCTCCCTGGCCCATTGCAAGCCACTTGCTCGGCTGTTGGCACCTCACTCCGAAGCGCTGTATGACGAGGCATGAACCACGACGCCTACGACAACGCCTATATCGCCGGCATCCTCAATTCGGTGAAGACCATCGCCATGGTCGGCGCATCGGCCAATGACGTGCGGCCGAGCTATTTCGTGCTGAAATATCTGCTCGGCAAAGGGTTCTCGTTGTTCCCGATCAATCCCGGCCAGGCTGGCAAGGCGATTCTGGGCCAGATGACCTATGCCAGACTCGCCGACGTTCCAGGACCTGTCGATATGGTCGACGTGTTTCGCGCTTCCGCTGCCGTGCCGGGCATTGTCGACGAGGTGTTGCGGCTCGATCCGCTGCCGAAGGTCATCTGGATGCAGCTTGGCATACGCCATGACGAGGCGGCCGCACGCGCCGAAGCCGCCGGCATCAAGGTGGTGATGAACCGTTGCCCCAAGATCGAATATGGCAAGCTGTCCGGCGAGATCGGCTGGACCGGCGTCAATTCAGGCGTGCTGTCGTCGAAGAAGCCGCTGATGCGGCCGGGGTTCCAGAGTTTCGGCGTTCGCCAGAAGTAGGTAATGGATAGTGAATGGTGAATAGAAGGATTTTTCTGGAAGGCCGGCAAGGCGGCATATGAGCCGCTTGCAATCAGGGTGGGGCTGGCCGACTTTGCCATTCACCATTCACCATTCACCATTCACCATTCACCATTCACCATTCAGGGAGGTTTTTTTCGATGGCCCGCACGCCCGGTTTCAACACGCTCGCCGTCCATGCCGGCGCCAAGCCGGATCCGGCGACCGGCGCGCGAGCGACGCCGATCTACCAGACCACCTCCTTCGTCTTCGACGATGCCGACCATGCCGCCTCGCTGTTCGGGCTGAAGGCGTTCGGCAACATCTACACCCGCATCATGAACCCGACCCAGGCGGTGTTGGAAGAGCGCATCGCGGCACTCGAAGGCGGCACGGCAGGCCTTGCGGTCGCCTCCGGCCATGCCGCGCAGGTGCTGGTCTTCCACAATCTGATGCAGCCGGGCGACAATTTCGTTTCAGCGACAAAGCTTTACGGCGGCTCGATCAACCAGTTCGGCCACGCCTTCAAGAATTTCGGCTGGCAGGTGCGCTGGGCCGACACCAGTGACATCTCGACCTTCGAGAGCCAGATCGACGACAGGACCAAGGCAATCTTCATCGAGAGCCTGGCCAATCCGGGCGGCGTCTTCGTCGATATCGAGAAGATCGGCGACATTGCCCGCAAGCACGGCCTGCCGCTGATCGTCGACAACACGCTGGCCTCGCCCTATCTGCTGCGGCCGATCGAGCATGGCGCCGACATCGTCGTGCATTCGCTGACCAAGTTCATCGGCGGCCACGGCAACTCGATCGGCGGCGCCATTGTCGACGGCGGCACCTTCGACTGGTCGAAGTCGGGCAAATATCCGATGCTGTCGGAGCCGCGCCCCGAATATGGCGGCCTCGTCCTGCACGAGACCTTCGGCAATTTCGCCTTCGCCATCGCTGCTCGCGTGCTCGGCCTGCGCGACATCGGCGCGGCGATTTCGCCGTTCAACGCATTCCTTATCCTGACCGGTCTGGAAACCTTGCCGCTCAGGATGCAGCGCCACTGCGACAATGCGGCGGCGGTCGCCGGATGGCTTTCCAACCATCCCAAGGTCGCCTGGGTGTCCTATCCCGGCCTGCCCAGCGACAAGAACAATGCGCTGCAGAAGAAGTACTCGCCGCTTGGCGCCGGCGCTGTGTTCACTTTCGGGCTGAAGGGCGGCTATGCCGCGGGCATCAAGTTCGTCGAGGCGCTCGAGCTGTTCTCGCACCTGGCCAATGTCGGCGACACCAAGTCGCTGGTCATCCACCCGGCATCGACCACGCATCGCCAGCTTTCCGACGAGCAGAAGATCAACGCGGGGGCAGGGCCGGACACGGTCAGGCTTTCGGTCGGCATCGAGGACGTCAACGACATCGTCGCCGATCTGGAACAGGCTCTCGCCAAGGTTTGATCGCCATGACCACGCCGAAGTTTCTTTCCGTCGGCGTCGACACCGTCGAAGCCGAGCATGGCGCACCGGCGCCGGATCGCCTGATTTCAGGCGAACCGAAATTCCGCACCTGGAATGTCGAGGAACAGGCGGGTGGCCTTTATGCCGGCATCTGGGAAGCAACGCCGGGCAAATGGCGCATCGAATATGATGAGTGGGAGTTCTGCCACATCCTGTCAGGGGTTTCGGTGATCGCCGAAGACGGCGGCGATGCGCGCACCGTCAAAGCCGGCGATAGTTTCGTGCTGAGGCCGGGTTTCAAGGGGAGCTGGGAAGTGCTTGAAACGACTCGCAAGGAGTATGTGATCAAGCTTTGATCTCGCATCGCGCCGGACTTTACAAAAGGGAATCGATGTCCGTGTCGGAAAATCCGTATCGGCTCATCATGTCGCGGTGCCATGAAACTTTCCCAGCAAATCATGACTGCCTCCGCTTCCGCGCTCCGACTAAGGCTTCATTCAGGGTGAATGTGACCGTCACGTTCGATCCGTTTCCGGCCGCGGGCCGGTGTAGCGGAGAATCCAGAGCCCCTGGTTCTTGTCAGTTATGTAAATGAAGCCGCGCCGGTCCACGACCACGTCCTCGGTCTGAACAACCAGCTTGTCTTCCGGCATAGGGCCGTAGCGTCGGACTGGCTCCGGCGGGATGAAGTAGCCGACCTCGCGCGGAAGCCGAGTATTCGAGACGTCATAGACCCTGAGCCCAGCGTTGAAGTGCGCGATATAGAACAAATCGCCTTGTTTCTGGACATCGGGATGATGCTGGTGGTGGTTGATGTTGTGCGGCCCGCGCCAGCCGCCACGAGTTGTGAAATCCGAATAGGGAGCGCCTTCGGGTGGCACTGGTTCGGGCAACAGCGACAGCAGGAAGGGTTCACTGGAATCGGAAATATCGACGATCGAAGCGTGATGCATCGGACCAAGTCCATAGGTGACGTTCTCCGAATTGGCGAAGGCAATGCCGCGCTCTGGAATCGGCAGCACGCTATGCACACCGAAGCGCGAATGAAACGGAGGGCTGAAGCTCAGGCCGCCGACCTGCCTCGGCTGGGAGACGTCGCTAATATCGAGCACAACGATTCCCGCCGCACCATAAGGCAAATAGACAAGATCGCCAGTGACATAAGGCGGGCCGTGCAGCGAGACATCCTCGCCCGTGCTGGCGCAGAAGGCGCCGCACATGCATTGCGGCTTCAGTCGCAACCGGTAGCGATCGGCGGTCTCCTGGTCGGCGGCGGGCTTCGCAGCCGCAAAGCTCTCGCCGCCGGCCTCGTGCTGGCCCGGCACCCACCAGCGTCCGGCTTCGCGCGGATTCGAGCGATCCGAAATATCGAGGATGACGTAGATGTTGCCCCTGTAACCCGGCATGCCGGCGGCAAGGTGGACATAACGTCCACCGGGATAGAGGTTGCGATGCGTGCCGTTTCCGCCGGTGCGGTAGTGACTGAGTTGTTTCGGATTGATGGGATCCGCGATATCCCAGATCAGAACGCCTTCGCCGAACGGTGCGTCGGGGTCACCGCCGAAATTAGCAAAGGGCTTTTCGAGGGCGGTCACCATCGTGTCGCCGGACAAATCTATTTGTAGAGTCCAAGTATTCGTGCCGAGATAGGGCACGAACTTGACCGTCTCGGGCTTGGCCGGGTCGGTCACGTCCACGATGCTCCAGCCGGAGTGCCAGAAGTGCCCAGTGTAGAGATACCAACGTTCGCCAACCTGCCTGATCGCCATTTTGAAGGCTGGGCGATGATCGAGATCGGTATAACCCACTGCTTCGACATTGTGGGCGAAAGCGCCAGGGGGCGCTGGCGACGAAGCTGGAACGGGTTGGGCAAGGGCCTCGCAGACAAGACCGGATTGAGATGTCGCGGCGATCGTCGCGCCGATGAGCGGCACTTTCAGCATCTGGCGGCGTGAAATCTCGGAATTTTTCAAAGCGCGTCTCCCGGATTTTGCAGCTTTCCGGATTTTGCAGATTCCGATACTTTCCGTCCAATATCGTTTGAGCCATGGGTAATTCTATTTGGGAAATTAAAGGCTGAAGATGAACCACAAGCTGATGCAGTCCTTCATGGCCGTCGCCGAAGAGCTGCATTTCGGGCGCGCGGCAGCGCGCTTGCATATCTCACAGCCGCCCCTGACAAAGCAGATCCAGCAACTGGAACAGGCGATGGGTGTGCGCTTGCTGGAGCGCACCAAGCGCAAGGTCGAACTGACTGCGGCGGGGCGTGTGTTCCTTGATGAGGTTAGGGCCGTGCTTCACCAGACAGAGCAGGCGGTGGAGCTTGCTCGCAAAGCCGATCGTGGCGAAACCGGCCATCTTGCTGTCGGATTCATCGACGCGGCTATCTACAGTGTGGTGCCTTCTGTCGTCCAACGCTTCGCCAAGCGCTATCCCGAGGTCGAGTTGAGCCTGACCGACCTGCGCATTCCCAATCAAGTCAGGGCAGTGGCCGAACGCCAGCTCGATATCGGTTTTGTCCATCCTCCCGTCGTTCACGAGGCATTGAGGGTCGAAAGCATACTGGTCGAACCCCTGATCGTGGCCTTGCCGGAAACGCATCGGCTGGCCTCGGAAGCAGAGGTCGCGCTGGCCGACCTGGCCTCCGAAGCGTTGATTCAGTTCCCGCGCAGCATCAATCCATCCCTCTATGACGAGATCGTCGGGCTGTGCCGTTCATCCGGGTTCAGCCCGAGGATCGTTCGAGAAGCAACGCCCAAGCAGACAATCATCGGACTTGTATCCGTCGGGCTGGGCGTCTCGTTGCTGCCCGCTTGTCTGCAAAATTTGCGCCGGCACGGCGTCGTTTATCGCCCCATCCAGGGACGAACCTTGTCCATCGACACTTCAATCATCTACCGGCATGAACAACCCTCGCCGGTGCTGAAGGCCTTCCTCGACATCGTCCGCGAGACGACGCAAAAAGATTCAAATCCCGTCTCTCTTCAAGCTTCATGACCGAATTTCTGTAGGCATCCGGGATTGTTAGTGTGAGGTCTTGCTTCCGGTAGCTTCATCGTTCGATCGGCGATTATTTGGCACTCGCGACCTTGAGATGTTACCTATTTGACCGGAATTCGCCGGAGCCGGCTTTCGAAGCCTGTCGTCGGAAGCCGTCCTCAGATTCTGATGGCAAGCGTTTCCAGCCCGTGGAAATGATACGTGTCACGGAAGCGCGGCTGTTCGGCCATTTGGAGCCGCGGCAGGCGTTCGAACAAGGTTTTCAGCGACACCTGCAGTTCGAGCCGGGCGAGCGGCGCGCCGATGCAGAAATGGATGCCGGCGCCGAACGATACGTTCTTCTGGTCGGCACGGTCCGGCCTGAAGGCGAGGGGCTGGGCAAACGCAGTAGGGTCGCGATTGGCCATGCCGAGCAACAGCCCGATCGTCTCGCCCGGCTGGACGATGATCCCCGGCCCGGCCTCGACCTCCTGATAGGCGTAGCGCGTGAACATGTGCAGCGGCGCGTCGAAGCGCAGGCACTCTTCGACCGTCGCGGCTGTTGCTTCCGGTGAGGCGAAGAAGCGGCGCGCGTCGCCGCCTTGCGCAAGGATCGAGCGCACCGCATTGCCGGTCTGGTGGACAGTTGCTTCATGGCCGGCATTGAGCAAAAGGATGGCCGAGGATACCAGCTCGTCCTCCGACAGTTTCTGGCCGTCCTCCTGTGCCGCAATCAGCAGCGACAGAAGATCCTCGCCCGGCCTCTTTCGCCGCTCGGCGACGTAGCCGCGCAGAAAATCGGAAAAGTCGCGCGCGGCGCGATTGGCCGTGTCCTCCGTCTCGCGGGTGCGGCCATGCATGTACATGGCGACCATCCGATGCGACCAGTCGAGCAGCTGCGGCCCCATGTCGACCGGCACGCCGAGCATCTCCGCAATGATGGTGATCGGCAAGGGAGCTGCGAATGCCGGCAGCAGGTCGACTCCTCCTGGTTCGAAACGGTCGATCAGTTCGTTGGCCAGCGCCTCGACACGTGGCCTGAGCCGCTCGACCTGGCGCGAGACGAAGGCGCGGTTGACCAGCGTTCTGAGCCGTGTGTGGACAGGCGGCTCCAGCTCCAGCATCGAATTGGCCTCGATGCCGTCGAACGCGCTGAGGTGCGTGCGGTCCTGACCGATGCCTCGGCTGTCCGGAATGCCGGCCGGGTTCTGCCGGCCGAAGCGGCGATCGCGCAGCAGCCGGTTGACGTCGTCGAAGCCGCCAAAGCACCAGAAACCAAACTCCTCCCAGAAGAAGGCGTTCAATGCGCCATGCAGGAAGGCATAGGCTTCGTAAGGGTTCTGGAAAAAAGCCGGTTCGTGCGGATCGAGCCGCAGGCGGCGGGAGGCTGGATCAAAGGCAAGATAGGGCGGCTTCAATTCGGTCATGCCAGATCATTAGCGCGGCTTGCCAGTCTGGTGCCAGACCGTATGTTGGCCCTCCCGTGAGGTGAGCCGCCGAAGCGGTTGCGGAAGGACGGTTTCATGAATGTGATCGTGGTCGGTGCGGGCATTGCCGGGCTTTCGACGGCGTGGTCGCTGGCCAAGGCCGGTCACCTCGTCTCGATCGTCGAGCAGGGACCAATCCCCAATCCGCTCGCCGCCTCCGGCGACCATCATCGCATCATCCGCCGCGCCTACCGGGCCGGAACGGGCTATGGCCGGCTGATCACCGAAGCGTATGAAGCCTGGGATGAGATGTGGGCCGATCTCGGTGAAAGCCATCTCGATCCGCGCGGCTTCATCTGCATTTCGCGCCAGCCGGGCGATGAGGCCGAGGAATACCGCGAAGGCATGGAAGCCGGGAACTACCCGTTCGAATTGTTCGAGCCGGATGCCGCGGTCGAACGCTGGCCGTTCCTAGAACCTGGTTCATTCCGCTATGCGTATTTTTCGCCGGACGGCGGCGCGCTGCACTGCCGCAAGATCGCTGCCGGCCTCGCCAGGTGGCTGCGCGCGAACGGCGCCAATGTCTACGAAAACAGCAAGGTGGTCGAGATCGACGCCGAGGCCGGGCATGTCGTGCTGGCGGGCGGCGAAACGATGCAGGCCGACCGGATCGTCGTCGCTGCCGGCGCCTGGGTGCTAAAACTGTTCCCGGAGCTGGATGGCGAGCTGAAAACCTGGCGCACCGCGCTCGCCTATGTCGAACCGCCGACGGACCTGAAAGCGGTCTGGCAGGAAGCACCGGTCGTCCTCAACATCGGCGGCACTGTCGACGGCTACGCCATCCCGCCCTCGGGCGGGGCCGGCATGAAATTCGGCTCGGGCCTGCACAGGGTGCCGACCAGCGATGCCGACTGGAACCGTCAGCCGGTGCCGGGCGAAGGCGAGGCGATCCGCAACCTGTTTTCACCGCCGATTGCCCGTATTGACGAGTACAAGGTCACCGAAGTGGTCACCTGCGCCTACACCTTCACCGCCGACGAGAAATTTCTGGCCCACCGGAAAGGCAGATGCCTGGTCGTCTCGGCCTGCTCCGGCCACGGCTACAAGTTCGGCGCGGCGGTCGGCAGAAGGGTTGCGGCCTGCGTCGGCAATGGCGATGTCGGCGGCCTGAAGAAATGGCTCAGGGCCGAGGCGGCCTGAGCGCCTAGTATCGGCAATGCCTCGGAATATGTACGCGCCGCCAGCTGGATGAGCCCTCCCTGACCACCACGCGGCGGGCCACTGTCTGATAAGACGACGGAATTTCGATGATGCGCCGCTGCTCCGGCCGCACCAGCACCTCTTCGGCGACGCTCTCGTATTCGGCGGGCAGGACAACGCGCCGCCGGCGTTCCGGCTCAATCACGACGATCTCGGCCACGCGTTCATAGCGCGCCCTGTGCCTGACCTTGCACAGCACCTTGCGGCCATGAATGATGCGCCATTCCCAGGAATAGCCGCCGTCATCGACCCTCACGGACCGGTAGATGGTGCGGGTGATGGCGGGCACGATCTCGTAGCTGACGCGCGCCGGCGCGATCTGCACCACGCGCTCGCGCGTCCCGTAGATCGGCGCTTCATACTGCACCTGCTGGCCGGCTGGGCTGACGAGCACATCCTTGTAGACGGTGTCGTAGACGGCCGGCCGATTGACCTGCTCGTAGCATTCGACCGCGCGTCCGCCGGCCGCCGTTTCGGACGCCATGCCGAATACGGCGATGCTGGTAAGGGCCAAGGAAGCAACTTTCTTGATCATCGCACTCCCCCTGTTTGAACTGCGTGAAGCGAGTTCAACGTTGAACTGTAGGGTAAGCCGTGGCCGGAAAAAGCGGTTTCACCACTTTTCGTTAAGCGATGGGGTTAAGAAACTGCTAAACAACGGCCAAGCATGAGCGCCCCTTCCCACGGCAGGAGAGGGGCTGCCGGCACGGCGACAGGCGAAACTGGATTGGAAACCTTGATTCGACTTAACCGGATGGCTAGGAGAGGCGGCCTTGCGCTAGGGTGAGCCGGCATCCTATTTACACAATAACGATCCAGAACCGATTCTGCCCGATTGCAAATCTCCGGCGCCGGAATCCCATCCTCAAAAAGGGATAGTCCATGAAGAACCCCGTCGAAACCTACATGAACCTCGTTCCGATGGTGGTCGAACAGACCAATCGCGGCGAGCGGGCCTACGACATTTTCTCGCGGCTCCTCAAGGAGCGCATCATTTTCATCACCGGCCCGGTCGAGGATGGCATGGCGACGCTGGTCTGCGCGCAGCTGCTGTTCCTCGAGGCCGAGAATCCGAAGAAGGAAATCAACCTCTATATCAACTCGCCCGGCGGCGTCGTCACCTCCGGCATGGCGATCTACGACACGATGCAGTTCATCAAGCCTGCCGTGTCGACGCTCTGCATCGGTCAGGCCGCCTCGATGGGCTCGCTGCTCTTGACGGCGGGCCACAAGGACATGCGCTTTGCCACGCCGAACGCCCGCATCATGGTCCACCAGCCTTCCGGCGGCTTCCAGGGCCAGGCTTCCGACATCGAGCGTCATGCCCAGGACATCATCAAGCTGAAGCGCCGCCTCAACGAGGTTTACGTCAAGCACACCGGCAAGAGCTACGATGAGATTGAAAAAACGCTCGACCGTGACCATTTCATGACTGCCGACGAGGCCAGGGATTTCGGCCTCATCGACAAGGTCATTTCGTCACGTGAGCCGGTCGAAGGTATTGCCTTATAGGCCCGCGGTGGCCCTGCGGTGGCAATGAGTGGCGGGATCACGCGCTTTTGGCGCAGCTTGCGGCATTTCGGCCACAATTGGCTGTTCCCTCGACGGGTGCAATTGCCTACGTTAAGGCTATGTTGATTTTCGACGGCTTAGCTTTGCGTGGGGTTGTTCGAATCATTGCCCCGTTTTCCGATTTGTGTTTCGTACGGAATGCGTTGCGGGAGCCGGGCACTGGCGGCAGCGGATTCCCGCGATAGATTGAATATGCGCCCTTTCAACCAGACCATCGGCGGGCGGCCATGAAAGGACAGGAAAATGAGCAAGGTCGGCAACAACAGCGGTGATTCCAAGAACACGCTTTATTGCTCGTTTTGCGGCAAAAGCCAGCACGAAGTGCGCAAGCTGATCGCCGGGCCGACGGTGTTCATCTGCGACGAATGCGTCGAACTGTGCATGGACATCATCCGCGAGGAGAACAAGACCTCGATGGTGAAGTCGCGCGAGGGCGTGCCGACCCCGCAGGAAATCCTCAAGGTTCTCGACGACTACGTCATCGGCCAGCCCTACGCCAAGCGCGTGCTGTCGGTGGCCGTCCACAACCACTACAAGCGCCTCGCCCATGCCGGCAAGAACAACGACGTCGAACTGGCGAAGTCTAACATCCTGCTGATCGGCCCGACCGGTTGCGGCAAGACGCTGCTGGCGCAGACGCTGGCCCGCATCATCGACGTCCCCTTCACCATGGCCGACGCGACGACGCTGACCGAGGCCGGCTATGTCGGCGAGGATGTCGAGAACATCATCCTGAAGCTGTTGCAGTCGGCCGACTACAATGTCGAGCGCGCCCAGCGCGGCATCGTCTATATCGACGAGATCGACAAGATCTCGCGCAAGTCGGACAATCCCTCGATCACCCGCGACGTCTCGGGCGAGGGCGTGCAGCAGGCACTTTTGAAGATCATGGAAGGCACTGTCGCCTCCGTGCCGCCGCAGGGCGGCAGGAAGCATCCGCAGCAGGAATTCCTGCAGGTCGACACCGCCAACATCCTGTTCATCTGCGGCGGCGCTTTCGCCGGCCTGGACAAGATCATCTCGGATCGCGGCAGGAAGACCTCGATCGGTTTCGGCGCCATCGTTGCTTCGCCCGAGGATCGCCGCACCGGCGATGTTTTCCGCCTGGTCGAGCCTGAGGATCTCTTGAAGTTCGGCCTCATTCCCGAGTTCGTCGGCCGTCTGCCTGTCCTGGCGACGCTGGAGGACCTCGACGAGCCGGCGCTGATCCAGATCCTGACCGAGCCGAAGAACGCGCTGGTCAAGCAGTACCAGCGGCTGTTCGAGATGGAGAATGTCGACCTGACCTTCCACGAGAACGCGCTGTCGGCGATCGCCAAGCGCGCCATCGACCGCAAGACCGGCGCGCGCGGCCTGCGTTCGATCATGGAAGCGATCCTTCTCGACACCATGTTCGAACTGCCGGCGCTGGAAGGCGTGCGCGAAGTGGTTATTTCGGAAGAGGTGGTGTCAGGCAACGCCAGGCCGCTCTACATCTATTCCGAGCAGAAGGAAAAGAAAGGCAACGTCAGCGCCTGACGTGAGCCGGCAATGGATTTTTCTGAAACGGCGCCGCAGGGCGCCGTTTTGCTGTCACACCGCGTCATCGCTGCGGATTGGAGGGACGGACCGTGTTGACCCTTGATCTTTACCCCCTGTGCCTCCAACTAATGGCAGAAGGCCGTGGTGCCGAATTCTGTGCTGTAAAACTCCCGTCACAAACGGTGGTAGGCGGAACGATCCCCGGTCGTTAATATGAGATTCGCGGTTGGCCGATTGGCGGCCGCGACATGAAAGGTTGGACAATGGCCAAATTATCCAAGGCTCCCA
This sequence comes from Mesorhizobium sp. M0106, assembly GCF_040322715.1. Classification (NCBI taxonomy): domain Bacteria; kingdom Pseudomonadati; phylum Pseudomonadota; class Alphaproteobacteria; order Hyphomicrobiales; family Phyllobacteriaceae; genus Mesorhizobium; species Mesorhizobium sp. M0106. The sequence goes on from NZ_JAMYUA010000005.1 coordinate 152,191, forward strand.
GCGACGGCGTCTTCGCAGTCCTCCCACTGCGCGACATCGTGGTGTTCCCGCACATGATCGTTCCGCTCTTCGTCGGGCGTGAAAAGTCGATCAAGGCGCTGGAAGAAGTGATGGGTCAGGAAAAGCAGATCCTGCTTGCGACCCAGATGAATGCCGCCGACGACGATCCGGAGCCCGATGCCATCTTTGACATCGGCACGCTCGCCAATGTGCTGCAATTGCTGAAACTGCCGGACGGCACCGTGAAGGTGCTGGTCGAAGGCGTCTCGCGCGCGAAAATCGTCGCGTTCACCGACCGTCCTGACTTCCATGAAGCCCGTGCTGCGGCGCTGGTCGAACCGGAGGAGGAAGAGGTCGAGGTCGAGGCGCTGGCCCGTTCCGTCGTCACCGACTTCGAGAACTACGTCAAGCTGAACAAGAAGATCTCGCCCGAAGTGGTGGGTGCCGCCAGCCAGATCGACGACTATTCCAAGCTCGCCGACACGGTCGCTTCGCATCTTGCCATCAAGATCCCCGAGAAGCAGGAGATGCTCGCCACGCTGTCCGTCAAGGAACGGCTGGAAAAGGCGATGGGCTTCATGGAAGCCGAAATCTCGGTGCTCCAGGTTGAGAAGCGCATCCGCTCGCGCGTCAAGCGCCAGATGGAGAAGACGCAGCGCGAATACTACCTCAACGAGCAGATGAAGGCGATCCAGAAGGAGCTCGGCGAGGGCGAGGACGGCCGCGACGAGGCCGCCGAGATCGAGGCGCGCATCAAGAAGACCAAGCTCTCCAAGGAGGCCCGCGAAAAGGCGGAAGCCGAGCTGAAGAAGCTGCGGACGATGTCGCCGATGTCGGCTGAATCGACCGTCGTGCGCAACTATCTCGACTGGCTGCTGTCGATCCCGTGGGGCAGGAACTCCAAGGTCAAGCAGGATCTGGCCTTTGCCCAGAACGTGCTCGATACCGACCATTTCGGCCTCGACAAGGTCAAGGACCGCATCGTCGAATACCTCGCCGTGCAGAGCCGCCAGAAGAAGCTGAAGGGGCCGATCCTGTGCCTCGTCGGACCTCCCGGCGTCGGCAAGACCTCGCTCGGCAAGTCGATCGCCAAGGCGACCGGCCGCGAGTTCATCCGCATGGCGCTGGGCGGCGTGCGCGACGAGGCCGAAATCCGCGGTCACCGCCGCACCTATATCGGCTCGATGCCCGGCAAGGTCATCCAGTCGATGAAGAAGGCGAAGAAATCCAACCCGCTCTTCCTGCTCGACGAGATCGACAAGATGGGCCAGGATTTCCGCGGCGATCCGTCATCGGCTTTGCTCGAGGTGCTCGATCCCGAGCAGAATTCGACGTTCATGGACCATTACCTCGAGGTCGAATACGACCTGTCGAGCGTGATGTTCGTAACGACGGCGAACACGCTGAACATCCCTGCGCCCTTGATGGACCGCATGGAGATCATCCGTATCGCCGGCTACACCGAGGACGAGAAGATCGAGATCGCCAAGCGTCACCTGATGCCCAAGGTGATCCGCGACCACGCGTTGCAGCCGAAGGAATTCTCCGTCGGTGAGGACGCGATCCGCGGCATCATCCAGACCTACACCCGTGAAGCGGGCGTCAGGAGCCTGGAGCGCGAGCTGATGAAGCTCGGGCGCAAGGCCGTGACCGAGATCCTGAAGACGAAGAAGAAGACGATCAACATCACGGCGGACAATCTTGCCGATTACCTTGGTGTTCCGCGCTTCCGCTTCGGCCAGGTCGAGAGCGACGATCAGGTCGGCGTGGTCACCGGGCTCGCCTGGACGGAAGTCGGCGGCGAGCTGTTGACGGTGGAAGGCGTCATGATGCCCGGCAAGGGCCGCATGACCGTGACCGGCAATCTGCGCGACGTGATGAAGGAATCGATTTCGGCGGCGGCGTCCTACGTCCGCTCGCGGGCCATCGATTTCGGCGTCGAGCCGCCGCTGTTCGACAAGCGCGATATCCACGTCCACGTGCCGGAAGGCGCAACGCCCAAGGACGGACCGTCGGCTGGCGTGGCGATGGCGACGGCGATCGTCTCGGTGCTGACCGGAATCCCGGTCAAGGCCGACGTGGCGATGACCGGCGAGATCACGCTGCGCGGCAGGGTGCTGCCGATCGGCGGCCTCAAGGAGAAACTGCTTGCCGCACTTCGCGGCGGCATCAAGAAGGTGCTGATCCCGGAAGAGAACGCCAAGGATCTGGCGGAGATTCCGGAGAACGTGAAGAGCGGCATGGAGATCATTCCGGTCTCACGGGTTGGCGAAGTGTTGCGCCATGCGCTGGTGCGCATGCCGGAACCGATCCAGTGGGTTGAACCCGTCAATGCGCCGGCCGTGGTCGATGTCGGGGACGAAGCTGGTAAATCGCTGGCGCATTAGCTCTTGCTAAAGTTGCAATGCACAAAGAGAGAGCCGGGCCTTGAGCCCGGCTTTTTCATGTGAAGAACCCCGGAGTTCCGGGCTTTTTTCGACTTTCCCGGCGCTTTTCGACTTGGTTGCCGGAGCGCTTCTTTCTAAAGTCCGTTTCCTGCCGGATGAGTCGAGCGTTCCGGTTTTCTCATGGAAGGGAATTTTTATGAACAAGAACGAACTGGTGTCCGCTGTCGCCGATGCCGCGAGTATTTCGAAGGGTGACGCGCAGTCGGCGGTTGATGCGGTGTTTTCCGTCATCACCGGCGAACTGAAAAAGGGCGGCGATGTCCGGCTTGTCGGCTTCGGAAATTTCACCGTGTCACAACGCGCCGCGTCGACCGGCCGCAATCCGCAGACCGGTGCGGAAGTGAAGATCCCGGCGCGCACCGTGCCGAAGTTCTCGGCCGGCAAGGGCCTCAAGGACGCGGTCAACTAAGCGCTTCCTTAAGTCTTTCAGAGAAAAGAAAAGCCGGTATATCCGGTTTTTCTTTTCTGTGCCCGCAGCGTCGTTGGAAAGGCGGCACTATGCCGTCGGCGCATCCGCGCGCATCAAGCCTTCCTTCTTGAGATCGGCCCACAGCGCCGATGGCGGTTTCGCGTCGAGCAGCGAGCGATTGCTTTCGACTTCGCCCGGCCGCTGGCCGCCCGGGATTACCGAGACGACCGAAGGATGCAGCAGCGGGAACTGCAGCGCCGCCTCGATCAGGCGCACGGCGTGGCGCTTGCAGACGGCCTCGATGCGGGTGACGCGGTCGATGATGTCCTGCGGCGCCTCCGAATAGTTGTAGTAGGCGCCTGGCTTCGGCCCGGTTGCCAGGATGCCGGAATTGTACGGCCCGCCGAGAACGATGCCGATGCCGCGTTGCTGGCATAGCGGCAGGAAAGACTGCAGCGCTTCCTGCTCCAGCAGCGTGTAACGCCCGGCAAGCAGGAACAGATCGAAATCGCCGCGCTCGGCCAGCGTCTGGGCAACCGGCCACTCGTTGATGCCGCCGCCGAACGCCTTGATCACGCCCTGGTCGCGCAATGCCAGCAATCCGTAGTAGCCGGAGCTCATGAATTCCTGGATGCGCTGGTCCGAGGCTTCCTTGCTGCCATGGGTGAAGATGTCGACATCGTGCACGAAGAGGATGTCGATGCGGTCGACGCCGAGCCGTTCCAGCGAGGCTTCGAACGAGCGCATGATCCCGTCATAGCTGTAATCGTAGACCTCGCGGCGCGATGGGGTGTCGAAGAATTTGCCTATGCCGGTGCGCTGTTCCGGGGGGCAGGCGCGCATGATGCGCCCGACTTTGCTGGACAGCACGTAGTCGTCACGCTTCTTCGAACGCAGGAACGGATTGAGCCGCGTTTCGGCAAGGCCCAGCCCATAGAGCGGCGCGGTGTCGTAGTAGCGGCAGCCGACCCGCCATGCCGCCTCCAGCGTAGCATTGGCATCCTCGTCGGAGACGGCGCGGTAGAGATTGCCGAGCGGCGCAGTGCCGAAGCCGAGCTCGGTGAAGGTGATGCCGCCATTACCGATGCGGTCGAAATGCCGTGTCTTCATATGCTGTCGTTTCCTCATTTGGATTTGCCGTGACACTATCACGGCTGTAGCGCATCAAAAGCACTGCGTGTCGTTGGACACCGATTTTCGCGGTGATAGCATGAGTGAAAACAAGCTGTTCGGGGCAGATGTGACTGAGATATTCAAATGGTTCTCCGGCACCGGCAAGCTGGTGCAAATGTCATGACGGACGCCGGCGAAAACCTGTTTGGGATTGCGCTGAACGAGCTTGGCACCGTGCTGGAGCGTATCGACGCAAGCCGCATCGACGCCGCTTGCGCCATCCTGGCTGGCGCGAAAAAGATCGTCACCTATGGCTGCGGCCGCGAGGCGCTGCAGGTCAAGGGTTTTGCCATGCGGCTCTATCATCTCGGCCTGCCGGTGTCGGTCGTCGGCGACATGACCACGCCGCCGCTGGGCGAGGGCGATGTCTTCCTCGCCAGTTCCGGCCCGGGTGAGACGTCGACGGTGCTGACCTTGATGCAGGTCGCGCGCGAGGCCGGTGCCACAGTCCTGCTGCTCACCGCACAAGCCGACAGCACTGCCGCGAAGCTGGCCGATTTCACACTGCTTATCCCGGCTCAGACCATGGCCGACGACCAGGGTCCCGAAAAGACATCCGTCCTGCCGATGGGCTCGGTTTTCGAAGGCGCGCTGTTCGTCCTCTTCGAAGTGATGGTGCTGAAGCTCAGGGATCTGACCGGCGTCTCGGCGGAAGCGATGCGCGCCCGCCACACCAATATGGAGTAGGTGTCATGCGCTACGAACTGATGCTGCCGCATCAGATCCGCAAGGCGATCGCCGAGAACCGGCCGGTCGTGTTGCCGCTCGGTGTGCTCGAATATCACGGCGAGCACATGGCCGTCGGCATGGACACGCTGGCGGTGGTCAAGAGCCTGGAACTGTTCGAAAAAGAAGCCGAGATCGTCATTCTGCCGCCCTTCTATTACGGCGCGGCGAGCTATGCTGTTGCAGCACCGGAAGGCAGCGGCTCGGTGCAGGTCGGCGGCAATGTGCTGGCGCCATTTGCGGAAGAACTGTTCTACAGCCTGCTGCGCATCGGCTTCCGCAACATCCACGCCATCATTCACCACCAGACCGAAAATTTTGCCGCCGGCATGCCAACCGATCTCGCCTTCAAGGCCGCCGGCCGGCAGGCGATCTTCCGCTTCCTGGAGAAAGAACGTGGCGAAGGCTGGTGGGGCTCTGCGGCGATGGCCGACTATTATGCCGAGCACGCCGAGGGCAGCAATTTCTTCAACTGGGTGCAGGTGCATCCGCTGATGCCGGCTTCAATGCACAGCCGGTACCCGTTCGACCATGCCGGCACCGGCGAGACGTCACTGATGCTGGCGCTGTGCCCGGAAGCGGTGGACGTCGGCCGCTTCGCCGACAACACCGGCTGGTACACGGCAAGTGCGCCCGAAGCCTCGGCGGAATTGGGGCAAAAAGGGGTTGCCATGATCCTCGAGCATTTGCGGGCAACACTTTCGGGTTAGCGCGCTTTTCCCTTCTGCCACAACAAGGGGAGAAGGGAGAGCCGGCGCAGTTATTTCACCGCGCCCGCTGTCATGCCCATGATCAGGTAACGCTCGAGCGCGATGCCGATGACGGCGAGCGGTGTGATGGCGGCGGTGGCAAGCGCTGCCATCGACCACCAGTTGATGCCTTGTGAGCCGGTCTGGCTCGCCACCATGACAGGGATGGTCTTTGCGTCGGTCGAGGTCAAAAGCGCAGCGAAGAAATACTCGTTCCAGCACAGCACCATCGCCAGGATGAAGGCGGCGACCATGCCCGGCAGCGCGATTGGCATGACGATGCGCAAGAAGGCGCCCCAGATCGACAGGCCGTCGACGAGTGCTGCCTCCTCCAACTCCACCGGGATGGAGTTGAACTGGTCGCGCATGATCCAGATGACGATCGGCAGCACCATCAGCGTGTAGAGCAGGATCAGCCCGACGCGCGTGTCGAGCAGGCCGACCTCCCGGTAAAGCACGAGGAAGGGCAGGGCCAAAACCACCGGCGGCAGGATCAGCTGCGACAGGAAGAAGAAGGAAATATCCTCGTTCCTGAACCAGGCGAACTTGTAACGATAGCGGGTCAGCCCGTAGGCGGCGAGGCTGCCGATGACGATGGCGAGGGTCGACGCGCCGACCGAGGTGATGACCGAATTCATGAAACGCTTGATGAATTCGTCGCGCACAGTCGACGTCCGAAAGATCGAGTCCGGCGACAGGCCGAGCGACCGCCAGCCCTTCCAGTCGGGCTGGAAGTCGACGAACGGGATCAGATGGCCCTGGGTGACGTCGACCGCGGTCTTGAACGAGGTGGTTATCGTCCAATAGATCGGGAACAGGCAGATGAAAGCCCAGAAGATGAGCGCGCCGTAGATGAAGACGCGGTTGGCGACGAAGCTCGCCGGCGAGCGGATTTCGGAAGCGGCATAGTCGGTGGTCTGAACGCTCATCTTGCCGGCCCGATCAATTGACGTTGCGCACGAAGCGGCTGGCGAACTTCAGCAGCCAGGTCACGAACACGATGATGATGATCAAATAGGCCATCGCCAGCATCGTGCCGTAGCCGACGTTCGAGCGGTCGCGATACTCGCGGTAGATGAAACTGGACACCGAATCGGTCGCGCCGCCCGGCCCGCCGGAGGTGACGGTGATGATGATATCGGCGAGCTTCAGCTTGAAGATGATGCGCAGGATGACCGCTGTCACCGACACCGGCAGCATCAGCGGGAAGGTGACCTGCCAGAAGGTCTGCCAGGCAGTGGCGCCATCGACACGCGCTGCCTCGAGCACCTCGCGCGACATCGCCTGCAGGCCGGCGAGCAGCATGATCATCATGAACGGGATGAACGTCCACGCGTCGAGCACCATGATCGAGATGCGGGCGGTGATCGGGTTGGAGAAGAAGGCCGGGTTTTCCCAACCGAGATGGCGCGCCAGCGTCGCGGCGGGCCCGAAGCGGTATTCCATCAGCGACTTGCCGATCATCCACGACACCGCCACCGGCGACAGCATCAGCGGCATGAGAAACACGACGCGGAAGAATTTTCGTGCCCGGATCTGCGCGTTGAGCAGCAGCGCCAGGCCGAAGGCGATGACATATTCGACGAACACCGCCAGCACGTAGAGCACCATGTTGAACAGCGCGTTGCGATAATAGGCGTCGTTCAGCATCTGCCAGAAATTGTCGAGCCCGTTGAACTGCCGTCCGCTGAAGGAACTGAGGTTCCAGTCGGTCAGCGCGATGTAGAAGCCGAACAGCGTCGGGAAGATCACCATGGCAATGGTAAACAGCAGCGCCGGCAGCAGGAACAGCGCGCGCTGGCCGTCCTCGCCGCGCGTCAGTACCTGGCCGATGCCGAGCGCGACACCCCACAGCACATAGGCGTAGACCACCGGCCGCCAGGTCTCGAAGCCGATAGTGTCGACCTCGCTCTTGTAGAGGATTTGCAGCGCGATCACCGCCAGAAGGCCGAGCGTCGCAGCAGCCATCAGAGCCCAGCCAAGCCGTTTGCGGCTCCGCGGTATCAGGTCGGATGGCACGGCGCCTGCCGGCCATTCACTTGTCGACAAAGTCTGGTCAGCCAGGGTCCGGTCAGCCACGCGTTCTTGCCCGTTCACAGGAGGCTCGATGACCGGCCGAGCCAGTCGAGGCCAAGTCGGTCAAGGTGAGGTCCGGCGGCTGTGCGCCGCCGAACCAGTTTCACTATCTCAGCCTACATGCCGAGCGAGGCCTTGTAGAGCTTGACCTGTTTGTCGCGGCCGATCTGGTCGGTCAGCTTCTCCCAGGCGGCTGCGATGGCGTCGGCGCCTTCCTGCGCCTTCATCTTGCCGGCAAAGGTGTTGGCCAAAATGTCCTCGGCAGCGCTGTAGTACTGGAAGATGCCGGGGATGCGCGGCTCGATCGCCGCGTTCGGATGGTTGTAGCTGTCGGCTTCCGACTTCAGATACGATGTGATGAACGCCTCGTCGTAGCCCGCCGCCACCCATTCCGGAATGTTGAAATGCGAGTTGCGATAGGGCTGGAAACCCGACGGATAGGCCGCGCACCAGAGCGACAGGTCCTTGCCGCCGAGATGGGCAGCGGCAGACCATGCCGCCTTCTTCTTCTTTTCGTCGCTGTCGACGCGGGCCATGACATAAACGCCCCAGCCGAGATAGGCGCAGTTCGGTGCATGGTTCGGGCCGCTGGCGAGCTTGTCCCACTGCCCGGTCTTGGAGTTGTAGACATCGTCCGAGCCCGGCAGGATCGAGAAGCCGGTGATGTCGCCGACGACCGAGGAATCGTTGGTCTTGACGTTCGAACCGACGTCGCCCCACCAGGTAACCATCGAACCGGTGCCTGCCAGGAATTGCTGGAAGGCGGTGGTGTTCGGGTCGGCGTTGATCTGGTCGGCAGGTTCGGAGGGCAGGGCATCGATAACGTCCTGGATCGCCCGCACCCATGCCGGATTGTTGACGCGCGGCTTCATCGTGTCGGCATCGAACAGCCAGGCCTTGTCATCGGGATGCTTGGCGTAGGCGCTGGCGCGGCTGCCGAGGAAATAGAAGCCGAAACCGCCCCAGGGCTTGGGCGCATCGAGGTAGCCAAAGACATCCTGGCCCTTCACCTGCTTGCCCTTGAGGAATTTCGTCACCGCCTGCACCTGCTGCCAGGTCTTCGGCACGCCCCATTCGCCTTCTCCGCCGCCGTCCTTCCAGGCCTTGGCGAGGTCGGCATCGGTAAACACGTCGGTGCGGTAGTTGAAGTTATGTGCGTCGCCGTCAACGGTCACGCGATATTGCTTGCCGTCCCATGTGCCCACCGGCGGCTGCAGATAGGCCACGACATCCTTCATGTCGATCTGGTCCTTGACCCAGTCCGGCATCTCGGAGGTGAGACCCTTGCCGCAGACGTCGCCTTCGAACGGTGCCCCCATTTCGATGATGTCGAAATCGACGGTGCCGGTCGCGATCGACTGCTGCAGGCGGGCGTTGTAGTCAGCCTGCGCCAGGTCGATCCAGTTGATCTTGGCGCCGGTATAGGTCTCCCACGGCTTCAGGAAGCCGCGAAACAGCACATTGTGCAGGTTCTGGTTGTTGAGGCCCATGAAGGTGAGTTCGACACCGGCGAATTCGCCTTCCTTGACATTGGCCTTGGTGGCGCCAAGGCAAAGCTCGCCGACCTGCTGGAAGTCGGCATCGGTCGGCTGACCCTTGCCGACACCCGGGATCTGCAGGATCTGCGCGCGCAGGTCGTCGGCGGCCGCAGCCGTGCGCGTCAGCGCACCAAGTCCGGCGCTTGAGGCCGCCGCGAGGGCGGCCATGCTGGCCGCTCCCTTCAGCACGTCGCGGCGGGTGGCCCCGGCGCGGACAAGTTGGTTATAAAGGCTGACTTTCATTTCGTTCCTCCCAGAAGGTCAATTGTGAATTGGTTCAGATGGTGGAGCGCCGATTATGTTCCCCAACGACAGCGACTCCCGTAAATAGCGGCCCGAATTCTCCCTCCCGCGACGCTTGGCATTCAGTGCCGGACAAGCGTACCGGTGCGCCCGGAACAGGGTCATAAGCCGGACACTGTCACTATTCGCACAACGAAGTGCGGTGTCAACGTGAATGGGTTTTTTATCTATAAGAGACTGACTTGCCCTCGCCGTTTGCGTTGTTTAGCTTCACGGCAACTGAAGGGGGAATGATGGCTCAAGTCGCGATCCGCAATGTGGCCAAGGCGTTCGGAACCGTCAAGGTTCTGCACGATGTCAGCGTCGACATCGCCGACGGGCAGTTCGTGGTGCTGGTCGGGCCTTCCGGCTGTGGCAAGTCCACGCTGCTGAGGATGGTGGCCGGGCTGGAAACGGTCTCCGGCGGCACCATCGCCATCGGCGAGCGCATCGTCAACCATCTGCCGCCGGCCAAGCGCGACATCGCCATGGTGTTCCAGAACTACGCGCTCTATCCGCACAAGACGGTCGAGCAGAACATGGCCTTTGCTCTCAAGCTGCGCAAAACCGACCCGGCGGTGGTCACTGAGCGGGTCAAGCGCGCCGCCGACATCCTCGACCTCAATCCCTACCTCAAGCGCTATCCGCGCCAGCTCTCTGGCGGCCAGCGCCAGCGCGTCGCCATGGGCCGCGCCATCGTGCGCAACCCGCAGGTGTTCCTCTTCGACGAGCCGCTCTCCAATCTCGACGCCAAGCTGCGTGTCCAGATGCGCACCGAGATCAAGGAACTGCACCAGCGGCTGAAGACCACCACCATCTACGTCACCCACGACCAGATCGAGGCCATGACCATGGCCGACAAGATCGTGGTGATGCGCGACGGTCGCATCGAACAGGTCGGCGCGCCGCTGGAATTATTCGACCGGCCGGCCAACCTGTTTGTCGCCGGCTTCATCGGCTCGCCCTCGATGAACCTGCTCAAGGGCGTCGTGCGCAAGGGCGACAAGCCCGTCGTCGAGATCGCCGGGACGCCGTTCCCGATTGCGGCGACCAGTGCCGTCGAGGATGGCCGTAATGTCGTCTACGGCGTGCGGCCCGAGCATCTCGAAATCCATCCCGATGGTGTTCCGGCGAAGATTTCGGTGGTCGAGCCGACCGGTTCCGAGACTTTGGTGTTCCTGCGCTTCGGCGAGGGCGAGATGGTGGCGCTGTTCCGTGAGCGCCACGACTTCAAGCCGGGCGACACACTGCACCTGAAACCGCGGCTCGACCAGGTGCATCTCTTCGACGCAGAGACCGGCAAGCGTCTCTGATTTCGCCCCAGCAAACTTCGCGAGGAATACCATGCTCAAAGGAATCAATCCGCTGCTCAATGCCGATGTGCTGCAGGCGCTGCGGGCGATGGGCCACGGTGACGATCTGATTATCGCCGATACCAATTTCCCGTCCGATTCGGTGGCGCGCCAGACCGTGCTTGGCCGGCTGCTGCGCATCGATGCGTCGGCGGCCGATGTGGTCAAGGCGGTACTGTCGCTCTATCCGCTGGACACCTTCGTCGACGACGCGGCCGCGCGCATGGAGATCGTCGGCAAGCCGGACGACATTCCCGCCGTGCAGCAGGAAGTGCAAAAAGAGATCGATGCCGCCGAGGGCAAGGCCTGGCCGATGATCTCGGTCGAGCGCTACGCCTTCTACGAACGGGCCAAGAAGGCCTATTGCGTCATCCAGACCGGCGAGCGCCGCTTCTATGGCTGTTTTGCGTTCCGCAAGGGCGTCGTGCCACCGGATGCGGAGTAGCGGCATGCCGGCGAAACCGATCGTCATGAAGCCGGTTGTCATATTGGGCGTCTTCGTCGCCGATACGGCCTACCGCGCCGCCCGCCAGCCGCGCATGGGCGAGACGATCCTGGGCACGTCCTTCACGCTCGGCCCCGGCGGCAAGGGCTCGAACCAGGCGGTGGCAGCCGGCCGGCTCGGCGCCGATGTCACCTTCCTTACCCGCCTCGGGGTCGACCCCTTTGCCGATATGGCGAGACAGACCTGGTCGCAGGCCGGCGTGAAGAGCGCCGTCATCGACACGCCGGAAAGCTACACCGGTGCCGCCTATATCTTCATCGAGGAGACGAGCGGCAACAACGCGATCATCGTCAGTCCTGGTGCGGCCATGCTGATCTCGCCCGCCGATATCGAGGCAAATGCCGGCCTGATCCGCGCGGCCGGCGTTTTCGTCACCCAGCTAGAACAGCCGATCGAGGCGGCGCTGCGGGCGCTGGAGATCGCGCGCGGGGCAGGGGTGACCACCATCCTCAACCCGGCGCCCGCGGCCAAGCTTCCGGACCGTATCTACACGCTTTGCGACTATGTCACGCCGAACGAGACTGAGGCCGAGGAACTGACCGGCATCAAGGTATCCTCCATCGACGATGCCCGCCGTGCCGCCGACAGCCTGCTTGAGAAGGGCGTTGGGGCGGTCATCGTGACGCTTGGCGAAAACGGTGCGCTGCTGCACACGGCCGATCGTTCCGAGCATGTCGCAGCGGTCGCCGCCGGCCCGGTGGTCGAGACCACAGGCGCTGGCGACGCCTTCAACGGCGGCCTGGCTGCGGCGCTGTCGAGGGGGATCGAACCTCTGGAAGCGGTGCGCTTCGCCTGCGCCGTCGCAGGCATCTCGGTGACGCGCCCAGGCACCGCGCCGTCCATGCCGACGCTGCAGGAGGTCGAGGCGCTGCTCGCCGAGGGGTGAGACCGTATGGATTACATCATGAACGAAGATGGTTTTTGACAAATCAACGTCGACATTTCTCCGACACCAGGGGCCGTGGCCCGAAGGAGAAATGGCGCGAGTGACGGGGCTCGAACCCGCGACCTCCGGCGTGACAGGCCGGCACTCTAACCAACTGAGCTACACCCGCGCATGGACGAGCACGTGTCAGCCGTGTTCGTCGTTGGGGCGGTGGATAAGGGGTAAGCCACCGGGTGTCAAGCGGACCCGGACAGCATAACAGCAAACAGGAGAAGGTTTTTTGACAAGCCGAACTTTGTTGCCGAAACCGGCTCCCGGCCAAGCCACTCGCCGCTCATTTGGCCTTGCGAAGCCGGTCCTAACTGCTTAAAGGTCCGGCCCGGGGCGGGCGATTAGCTCAGTTGGTAGAGCGCTTCGTTTACACCGAAGATGTCGGCGGTTCGAGCCCGTCATCGCCCACCATTTTCCTCGATGTGTTCAGTTTGGGCTACACCGCTCAAGCTGATCGCCCAGGTGAGACGCATCCGACCGCTGTGCTACTCGGACTTTGGTCTGATTCAAACTGTCTTTCCGCAGGGACTTAAGTCTGATCTGCTTGCCTCTCATGAGGGAAACGATTGCCGAAAGCTACAACTTGCAGTATCTCAATTGCGTATGGGCATGGGCGGGAGCGAAAATATTCCTGGATGGCTTGCGAGTCATCTTCCGGACGATCCCGTGATCGCAGGAGATCTCGCGGATAAGATATCGAAGGAAGCTGAAAAAAACCGGCTTCCAGGCGAACGGGTTGTGAAGACAACCCGTAACGAAGAAGACACCTTCAAGAAAGAACAAGTCGAAGCTTATCCCGACGCCGCGGTTGCAGGAGTCTTTGCCAGCGGTTCATTCCTCGCCCTGTTGGTATTAGCCATTTATCTGCTTTATGTGCTCTCGATTGTGGCCGGGGGAACGGTCGCGGATGTTCCCTTGCCGCCCGTACTGAACTAGTAGACGCTCCGCCAACACTCGGATTAGCCCCGCACCGTGTTGATGCTGGTGACTTTCGTGTCTGCGGTGGAGCACGCGACGAAGGTTTCGTTCCCGCGGCAAAGGTGTTCACGCGGGGCAACTGGCTGCTGCAGAACGGCGGCATTGTACTTCCATAGGCCTCCCGGTTCTTTGCAACTTGTGCGATTGGCTTGTCGCAGATCAGCCTGCAATCGCCGGAGCGTGAGCAATCCGTTTCGCCACATAAACACAACGCTTCGATGAATCAGCGTCCTGCACCACCTCAAATCCAATCGCCTTGTAGAACCTTAGCGCACCATCGTTCTCCGGCATGACTTCGAGGTGGATGCCGGTCGAGCCGCTCGCGGCAAGCCCCTGCTCGAGGAAGGCCATCGCGCGCCTGCCGATGCCTTTCCCGCGCGCTTGCGGCAACAGGTCGATATGGCCATGCGACGGATAGGCGGTCAGCGCAGGCGGAACAGCGAAATCGGGATGATGGACCCGATGCCGCGCCCAGTCGCTGCCGCGCCAGCGCGAGCTGTCGGGTCCCGGGTCTGCCACGCGCCGCTGAAGGTCGGGATACCAGTCTGATGCCAGGCTGGCATTGAAAGCGCCCGTATCGGCCGCGCCAAGCAGGTAGCCGGCCGCACCTGCGGGACTATCGATAATGAAGGCCAGCTCGGGTTCGAGCACCTGGTAGGGAATGGTGTAGAGGAGGCCGAGCAGTTCCGGGTCGTCCTCGCGGCCGCTGGCGTCCTTGCCGGCATCGCCGGTCTCGAGACAGATCATCGCAAGCGCTGCATGATCGGCGGTGGTCGCCCGGCGCAGGAAGAAACCGCCGCCGAAATCGAGGATCATGGCGGCAGCAGCCGGAAATCCTTGCCCTCGGGCAAAAGCTGCCCGCCGTCGACGATGATGGTCGTGCCGGTGATGTAGCTGGCGTCGTCAGAGGCCAGGAACAGGAAGGCGTTGGCCACGTCGCGCGGGCTGCCGAGACGGCCGAGCGGGATGGCGTCTTCCATGTTCTTGATGAAGGCAGCACCGCGGTTCTGCTCTATGCCTTCAGTGAGGATGTTGCCGGGCTCGACGCCGTTGACTGTAATGCCGTAGCCCGAGAATTCGAGCGCAGCCGAACGGATCAGCCCATTGATGCCGGCCTTGGTCGCTGAATAATGGCCGTGGCCGGGGCTGGTGACATGCGGGCCGGTGATTGAGGAGGTGAACAGCATGCGGCCAAAATGCTGTGCCTTCATTGGCACCAGTGCGGCGCGAGCAGCGATGAAGCTGCCGCGCAAGTTTACCGCCATGACCCGGTCCCAGTCGTCGGGACTGGTGTTTTCCAGCAATTGCCAGGGATAGATGCCGGCATTTTGCACCATGATGTCGAGTCGGCCGTGACGGTCGAGGGCCAGCGCCACGGCGGCTTGCGCATCGGCCATCTGCGAGATGTCGGTGCGTATGAAGGCGGCACCGAGCTCGTCCGCAGTCGCTTGCCCGGCCTCGGCCTCGGTGTCGGCGAGCACAAGCTTCGCGCCCTCTTCGGCAAAACGCTGTGCGATGCCCTTGCCGATGCCACGTGCGCTGCCGACGATCAGCGCGACTTTGTCTTCCAGACGGCCGGTCATGCCAGCCTCTGGCGGATGGTTTGCTTGAAGGCGTCGAGCAGCACCGCGGCGAGGACGAGCAGGCCATGGATCACCTGGGTGAAGTTGGCCGGCAGACCCATCAAATTGATCGCCGTATTGATGGCCGAAAGCAGCAGCACGCCGGCATAGACGCCGGGCAAGGTGCCGACGCCGCCCTTCAGGCTGACGCCGCCGATGACGACCGCGGCGAAGGCATTGAACAACAGGCCGACCCCGAGATTAGCTGTCGCGCCGGAGGTGCGGATCGCCAGCAGCCAGCCGGCAAGGCCGGCGATGGCGCCGGCGAGAACGAAGGCTATGACCAGGTTGCGGTTGACGCGGATGCCGGCGCGAAAGGTCGCCGTCTCGTTGCCGCCGATCATGACCAGGTGCCTGCCGAAGGGCGTCTTGGCCATGATCAGCGAGAACACCACGAAGCACGCAATGGCGATCCAGGCAGTCAGCGGCAGGCCGCCCAGACGCTGGATGCCGAACCAGCGGATTGCCGGCGCAAGGTCCTGCGCCGAGCGGCCGCCGGAGATGACCAGCACGAGGCCGCGCACCCAGATGTAGGAGGCCAGCGTGATGATGAAGGCGCTCATCTTCACCTTGACCACCAGGTAGCCGTTGATGGCGCCGATGAGGCCGCCGACGGCAAGCGCGATGAGCAGCGAAACGGGAACCATCAGCCATTGCGGCTGCAACTGGATGCCAAGGCCGATGCCCGACGAGCAGAACAGGATGCCGACCGCCATGGCGCTGAGCGCCGCCACCGATTCGACCGACAGGTCCATATGGCCGGCGATGATGACCAGCGCCAGGCCGATCGACATGACGCCGAGCACGCTCGAGGCCTCGATAATGTTGGCGAAGATGCCGAGCTGAAAATAGTTGGGGATGAGGATGGAAAAGACCACCAGCACGAAGACCAGCATGAACCAGACGAGATTGTCGAGGATGAACTCGAGGGTTTGGCGCGTGCGGGGGTTCATCTGCGGATCCGGTTGGCGCGTCAGCCCAAAAAACCACTCGGTTCTTCGGAAAGATCAGGCGCGGTTGAAAATTACTGCAGCATTCCCGTGCGCGTCCGTTCTAACGCGCACAGCTGCAGGGCTAAGGCTCCGGGCCTGTGGCCCGGAGCGTTTGGCGAGTTGCTATTCGACCGGCTTTATGGTTTCGGTCGGCGGCTTCATGTTGCCCCAGAAGGCCGGGTTATCGACATTTTCCTTGGTGATCGCAGCGCCGGGGATCTTGATGTTTGGCCCCCAGGCTTCCTTGGTCACGGTCGACTTCAGGCCGAGCACGTCGTATTCGCCGGGCTTGATCTCCTGCTTGTTGACCACCTTGTCCATGAACATGGCGACGGCCGCGGCCTGGGCGTAGAGCGGCTGCTCGACTTCGACGTTGAGCCAGCCCTTGCGGATCAGGTCGAGGCCGACCGGAGCGCCGTTCGAACTCATCAGCATGACGTCGCCCGGTTTTTTGCCGGCAGCCTCGAGCGAGGCGACGGCAGCGACCGAAAGATGCGCGGCATGGCTGAAGATCAGGTCGATGTCGGGATTGGCGAGCATCTGGTCGGCAACGATGGTGCCGGCGTTGCTGGCCTCCCATTGCATGGCCGGCAGCGAGATGATCTTGACGTCCGGGAACGCCTTCATCTTCTCCTCGAAACCCTTCTGGATATCGAGCGTGTAGGGGTCGCCCGGATCGCCGAGCACCTGCAGGATCTTGCCCTTCACCGAGCCGTTTTTCGCGGTCAGGAGCTTTTGCGCCTGATCGGCGGCGACGTAGCCGATCTCGACGGTTCCGGCCACCGAGGTAAAGTCGGACGGGGTCGAGGTGATCTGGCGGTCGAACTCGACGACCGGGATGCCGGCGGCACGGGCGGCCTCGATCGACGGTTTCAGCGCATTGAAATCGACGGCGGCTAGGATGATCGCCGACGGCTTCAGCGCGATGACGTCGTTCATCTGCGATTGCTGAGCGTCGGTCTTGTTGTCGGCGTTCAGCGTCTTCATCTCGTAGCCGACCTGCTTCAGGAACAATTCCAGCGCGCTCACCGAGCCGGTCTGGAACTCATCGAGCAATGTCGGCACCATGTAGTAGACGGTGCCCTTGGACTGGGCGAATGCCGGCGTGAGCGTGGCAAAGGCCAGTGCCAGGATACCGAAGACGGAAAGAAGTATTTTCTTCATGTCGTTCGCTCCTCTTGCGCCGGACCCCTCATATGTCCCTCAGCTTGCCGGTCCGGCACCGGCGAGCGTCTCTCCGGTGATCATTTTGATCACCGCGTCGGGACTTGTTTTGTTGCGTGCGACGTCGCCCGCCACGACGCCTTGCCGGATCACCACGATCCGGTCGGCGACCTGGAAGGCCTGTTGCATGATATGGGTGATGATGACGACGCCGATGCCCTGGCTCGCCACCTGGCGGATCATGTCGAGGCCGCGCCGCGTCTGCTCGACGCCGAGTGCCGCGAACGGCTCGTCGAGAAGCACCAGCTTGCCGCCAAAATGCACGAATCGGTTGAGCTCGATGGCCTGCCGCTGGCCGCCGGAAAGATGCTCGACATTGGTGCGAAGCGAGGGAATGCGGGTGCCGGCGCTGGCCAGTGCCTTTTGTACCACCTGCTCCATGGCGCGCTCGTCGAGCACTGGAATGCCGAGAACCTTCCTGGTGATCTCGCGGCCCATGAAGAAATTGGCGACCACGTCGACATTGGTGCAGAGGGACAGGTCCTGGTAGACCGTCTCGATCCCCGCGGCCTTGGCCTCGGCGGGGGATTTGGCGAGGAATTCCTTGCCTTCGAACAGCATGCGGCCGGAGGTCGGCTCCAGGCCGCCGGCAATGATCTTGACCAGCGTCGATTTGCCGGCGCCGTTGTCACCCAGAAGCGCCACCACTTCGCCCTTGCCGATCGAAAAGCTGATGCCTTTCAGCGCTTCGATGGCGCCGTAATTCTTGGCTACGTTATCGAGCACCAGCAGCGGTTCGCTCATGCCGCGATCCCCTTGTTATGCAAGAGATCCCGCCCGCGTTCGCGTTCGGCGGTGAAGATCTGGCCGAAGCGTGGCGACAGCACTCCTGAGACGGCAAGCGCGGCGGCGCCGCGCAACACCGCATGCTGGCCGCCGCGCGCGACGCTGACGCGGGGCGTCGCGCGGTCGCTTCGCGCCGAGACCGAATTGGGCAGGTGCGCGGCCGCGCCGGCAAGCCTTTCGAGCAGGTCGGTGGAGGCAAGCCCGCCGAGGATGATGGTTTCGGGATCGAACAGGTTTTCGATGATGGTGACGGCGTTGCGGAAGATCGGCGCAATCTCGCTCACCCACTCGGCGTCGGCGATGTTGCGGCGCCGCAGCGCCTCGAGCGAGAGATACCGTTCGAGGCAGCCGCGATTGCCGCAGGGGCAGGGCTCGCCGCCCGGCACCGCGGGAATGTGGCCGATTTCACCGGCGTTTCCCCAGGCGCCGCGCAATGCCGCCCCGTCATGCACCATGACGCCGCCGAGACCGACGCCGAAATAAAGATAGTAATACTCGGAATATGCCGTTCCGAGGCCGTAGAGGCGCTCGCCGATAGCAGCCGCCGCCATATCGGTTTCGAAAAAGGCCGGCAGTCCGGTCGAGGCGGCCAGCCGCTCGCGCAGCGCCACATCCTTCCAGCCGGTCATGGTGGTCGGCCCGACAAAGCTCATGGACTCCACGCCGAACGGTCCGGGCAGCGCCATGCCAATGCCGAGAACGCGGCCACCGGGCCGCAATGCCGTCAATTCGAGCACCATGGCGCCGATCAGCTCGAAAGCGTGGTCGGGCGTTGCATTTGGGGCTTCGCGGTAGGTGCTCTCGATAACATCGCCGCTTAGGTTGATCAGGGCGGCATTGATGCCCAGCGGGGTGACGTGGATGCCGACGGCATAGCCGCCTTCCGGATTGATGCGCAGCGTTGCCGGTGGCAGGCCGCGCCCCTTGGGCTCTTCGCGCAGCGACAACACGTAACCGTGCTCTTCCAGCTCGCGAACGATGGTAGACACGGTCTGCACGGTGAGCCCGACCCGCCTGGCAATGTCGCCGCGGGCGATCGGTCCGTGAAGGCGGATGGATTCGAGCACGATCCGCCGGTTATACGGCCGCCCGAACTCCTGATTGGTCCCGCGCAATGCCATGCCTTGTGCCCCCGAGAGAGGCTAGACTGGCACTGAAGATTTATTCAGTCAAATGGAATTCAAAAATAAAATTGACAGCCCGTGCAGAGCGAAGCTGGCGGATGGCCGCTCAGAGGCATGGTCAATAGCGGATGGCACGGCGCTCCAGCAGAACCACGATTGCGAAGATCGCGATCGACAACGACGACGACAGCACGATCGCCGCATAGAGCCGGTCTGATTGATAGTTGAAGGTCGCCTGGATGATGAGCGCGCCGAGGCCCTTATCCGACCCGATCCACTCGCCGACGATGGCGCCGATCACGGCCGTGGCCGAAGCGATTCGTAACGAGGAGAACAGCATCGGCAAGCTCTTGGCAGGCGCAGGCTCCACAAGATCTCCCAGCGCGTGGCCGATAGCACCCGGAACAGTTCGTGCTCGTTGTCGCTGGCCGAGTTCAGCCCGCGGATCATGTTGACCAGCGTCGGGAAGAAGCAGATCACCGCCGCAATCACGATCTTCGGCGTCATGCCGAGCCCGAAGATCAGGATGATGATCGGGGACAGCGCCAGGATGGGAATGGTGTTGAAGAACAGCACGATCGGAAAATAGGCGGCCTGCAGGATGCGGCTATGCACGAACAGCACCGCCAGCAGCACACCGGCAAGGTTGCCGATGACAAATCCCGCCAGCGCCTCGATCAGCGTCGGCCAGAGATTGCTGAGCAGCAAAGCAAGACTCTTCCGGAATACGCCTGATATGGCCGTCGGCGTCGGCACGATATAGGTCGGCACGCCGAGCCATGGCAGCAGAAACTGCCAGGCGAGCAGAATCGAGGCCGCGCCAAAAACGGGCAGGGCGACGGCCAGCGCCGATGGCAAGGGCGCCTGCCTCATGAGGCCTGCTCCAGCGCGCCGCGCAGTTCGGCCATCGCGGCAACGATCGCCGGATCCTCGCGCGAACAGCGGTTGCCCTCCTGCTTGAACGGCCGGATATCGAGGTCCCTGGCCAGGCGGCCCGGATTGGTGGCGAGAACGATGACCCGTTCTCCGAGATAGGCGGCTTCGGCGATCGAATGGGTAACGAAAAGGATGGTCGCGCCGGTGCGCCGCCACAAGGACAGAAGCTCATCGTTGAGGCGGTCGCGGGTGATCTCGTCCAGCGCGCCGAAAGGCTCGTCCATCAAAAGCAGCCTGGGTTGCCCGAGCAGCGCCCGAGCGATCGCCACGCGCTGGCGCTGGCCGCCGGACAATTGGTGCGGCAGACGCTCACCGAACCCGGCAAGCCCCATCAGATCAAGCAGCTCGTCGGTTCGATCGTCTATTGTCCGGGTAAGCCGGCCTTGTCCGACATCGAGCGGCAGGCGGACGTTGTCGCGCACGGTGCGCCAGGGCAGCAGGGTCGAGTCCTGGAAGACGAAACCGACATCGCGCCGCGAACGGACAGCATGCGGTGTGTCGCCAAGCACGCTGATCGAGCCGCCGAGCGGATCGAGCAGGTCCGCGACCACACGGAGCAGGGTCGACTTGCCGCATCCCGAAGGTCCAAGGATCGACAGGAAGGAGCCGGCCTCGACCGACAGGTCGAGAGCGGAGAGCACTTTCACCATCGGCTGCCGGCCGCCATAGCCGACATCCAGCCTGCGGGCCTCGATCGCGTTCGCCATCAAGCGGCGGGCGCGTCGAGCTTGGGTCGGTCAGCGGCCGACAATTCGAGTACCTTGGTGGTGTAGACGTCGGCTGCTGCGGGCCGGCCGTTCGGGTATTGGCCGACCTTGTCCAGCAGCGCCAGCTGCTCCTCGATCGAGGCGGGGTCGAAGGTTCCCCATCCGTCCTTGGCGGTTGCACCGTCGAAGGAAAGTTTCAGCACCAGATCGATCGTCTTCTGCTCCCAGCCGAAGTCCATTTCCGGATAGGCCGCGACCATTTTCTTGACGGCTTCCTGTGGATTGGCGTGTACCCAGCCCCAGCCCTTGGCGACGGCGCCGATGAATTTCGCCAGCGTTTCCGCATGCTGTTCGATCGCGGTGTCGGTAGCGAAATAGACGTCGGCATAGGAGTTCAGCCCGAGATCGCGCACCAGAAGATCGATCCTGTCGTCGCCGACGACGCTCAGCGCCTGGGTGTTGGTGATCCATCCGCCAATCGCGTCGACGTCGCCGCGCACCAGCGGCGCCTTGTCGAAGCCGACATTGACGACGGTGACCTCGGACGGATCAATGCCGTTCTTGGCCAGGATCTCATCGATGACGAAGCGCGCCGTCGGCTGGATGCCGATCTTCTTTCCCTTGAGATCGGCCACGCCGCGGATCGGCTTGGCAGGCTTCGAGGTGAAGGCATAGGGACCGGTGCGGAAACCGCAGGCGATGATCTTCACCGGCACGCCGCTGGCACGCGCCGCGTAGAGCTGGGGTGTTTCGGAAAACTGGCCGAGTTGCGCGGCCCCCGAAATCACCGGCGGCACCGTCGCCGCATTGGGACCGCCCGGGCTGAATTCCACCTCGAGACCTACGTCCTTGAAATAGCCGTTGGCGACGGCCGCGATGTCGCCGATCTGTCCGTTGGACATCAGCCAGTCATACTGGACGACGATCTTTCCGGCAGCCCTGGCGCCGGGCGTCAGCACGAGCTGCGTTCCGGTCGAAACTGCCGCGACGGCGGCGAAGCCGGCTTTCACGAAGCTGCGGCGGTTCATGTCGTAGTCTCTGTTCCCACTCATTTTTCGCTCCTGTTGCAAGACGTTCTCGTCTCTTCATTGCGCGCCGTTCCCGTGGCGCGGCGTCGTCTACGGCTGTTCGTCGTGATAGTCGCCGGGGCCGCCGTCGAGCCAGGCGTATAATTCCCAAAGCGTGTCGTCTGGATCGGTGAAATAAGCGCAGCGCGCGTTCCAGACATAATCCTCCGGCGGGCCGTAGAAGGGCACGCCCTTGGCTGCCAGTTCGTCATGGAGCCGGTCGATCTGGCCGGGCGCCTCTAGCCTGACCGCCACGCAGACCTTGTGTGCGTGGCGCGGCGACCTCAACTTCGAGACGCCGGTGTGCCGGTTGATGTGATCGATCTCCCATGCCGCCAGCGTGACGCCCTCGCCATGGAAGTCGGCAAAGCCCTCGGCGCGGCGCCGCAGGCGAAAGCCGAGTTTCTCGACATAGAATTCAACCGTCCGCTCGATGTTTTCGACGAGCAGGCAGACGTCCGAAATCGCATAGGCGCCTCCGAGCGGCATGGCTACTTCCCTGTGCTGTGCGCGGCGCGCGATGCCGGCAGCTTGACGCCGACGCGGTCGGCGGCGCCGACGATGTGGGCGCGCATCGCCGCCTCGGCGGCCGTGGGGTCGCCCGCGACCAGCGCCTCGTAGATGCGCACATGCTCCCCGACATTGACTTCGACCAGGTCGTGCAGCGGATTGGTGAGGCGCGCGTAGTGGATCGAGCGGCGGATCTGCTCGCAAACGAAGGAAATAAAGGTGTGGATGTAATTGTTGCCGGTCGCCCGCGCGATCTCGCGATGAAACAAAAGGTCGGCGTCGATGCTGCCTTCTTCCCAGCGCTCCTCGCCGCTCATCCGGTCTAGCGCCGCCTTGATTGCGTCGAGGTGCTCCTGCCCGCGCCGTTCGGCGGCGAGCGCGGCTGACTCGGCTTCCAGTATGCAACGCAGCTCGAACAGCCGTTCCATATTCCCGGTCGCTTTCAGCGCCTCGCCATCGATGCGGATCGACGCGCGCTGCTCCGGCGCCAGCACGAAGGCACCGACGCCTTGCCGGGCTTCGATCATGCCATCGGCCCTGAGTTGAGCGATCGCCTCGCGCACCACATTGCGACTGACGCCGAATTTTTCCGAGAGCTGCTGCTCGGTCGGCAGCCGCGTGCCCGGATTGAGCTCGCCGGATTCGATCTCGCGGCTGAGGAACGCGGCAACGCGATGCGGCAGCGCCTCCACCGTGCCGATAGCGGCCAGTCTTTGCTTCATGGAAAGGTCTCCGTCGATGGCAGAAGGCAGCCGGGATTCATTGATCCCTGAGGGTCCATCGTTGTTTTGAGGGCCGTGATGAGCCGGCGATGGGCAGGCGCCAGGCCGGCCCAGAAAGTGCGATGACGGGTGCGGCCGATACCGTGCTCGGCGCTGATCGAGCCGCCAAGCGCGCCGACGATCTGGTAGAGCCCGGCGGTGATCTCCGCGCCCTGGGCACGAGCTTCACCCTCGGCTAGCCCAGGCGGTGGCAGGACGTTGAAATGGATGTTGCCGTCGCCGGCATGGCCATAGGCCTGCGGCAGCCAACCGGGATGTTCCAGCGCCACGAATTGGCGGGCCTGACCGATGAGGGCAGGGATGTCCGATATCCTGACCGCAAGGTCGGTGCGCACATGGTAGCCGCGTCTTGCCTGGCCCTCGACCAAGCCCTCGCGAATGGCCCAGAACGCCCTGGCTTGCGCGATGCTTTCAGCAAGAACGGCGTCGGCAACCAGACCGCTCTCCATCGCTCCGGCCAGGAAATCGACCAGCATGGAGCGCAGATCGACCGCAGCACTTGCGGAGAGTTCCATCAGCACGTGGACGGGAGCTTCGACCGGCGAAACGATATCGGCATCGATCAAGCGCGCGAGGTCGATGCACTCCGAACCAATGATCTCGAAGGCAGAAATCAGATCGGATGAGGCCCGGCGAGCCTGCCGGAACAAGGTGATTGCCGCTTCGAACGAGGCGAGACCGAGATAGGCGGTCTCGACCCGGGCCGGTTTCGGAAACAGCTTGAGCACGACTCCGGTGATGATGCCGAGAGTTCCTTCGCTGCCGATGAAGAGTTGCTTCAGGTCGTAACCGCGATTGTCCTTGCGCAGGCCGGAAAAGCCGCTCCACAATTCGCCGTCGGGCAGGACGACTTCGAGGCCGAGGATGAGATCGCGCGCCATGCCATAGCGCAGCACGTTGGTGCCGCCGGCATTGCTGGCCGCATTGCCGCCGATCTGGCAGCTTCCCTGCGCGCCGAGCGCCAGCGGAAACAGGCAATCCTGTGCCTCTGCCGCATCCTTGATGTGCTGCAGGATGCAGCCGGCGTCGGCCTGCAGGATGAAATTGTCGGCGTCGACGAGACGGATGCCGTTCAACCGCTCCAGGCTGACGACCACCGCGCCACGGCTGTCGATGTCGATTGCGCCCGCCACCAGCCCTGTGTTCCCGCCCTGCGGGATGATTCCGAGCCCGAGCGTACCGCAGAGTCGCACCACAGCCTGGACTTCGCTGACGGAAGCAGGCTTCAGCACCGCAAGGGCTCCGCCGCGATTATCCGCGGACCAGTCCAAGAGGTATTTCGCCATGCCGCCAGCGTCGGCGGCCACGCCGCTTTGTCCGACGGCGCCCTCCAGGGCGTTCAGAATTTCAGGCGGGATACCATGAACGGACATTACAAGCCTGTTGGGCCAAGGGATAGGCTTACACATATCATCCTACAACTGCGTCGAAGTCAACGCTGTGAGGCACAAGCCCTCAAGGGCTGGAGGCGAAATGTTTGCTGGGAGAAGAGAGCGGAGGGCGATCGCCCGAGGATACTTAGGCGAGGCCGCCTTGGTGTGGCTGCGCCAGCCGATGCCGGTCAATTGATGGGAGCAGCCCGGCTCTACAGATACCGCTCGACTTTCTTGCCGACCGTCAGAAACCGCAGCGGATCGATCGCCTCGCCATTGTGGCGGACCTCGTAGTGCAGATGCGGGCCGGTCGAGCGGCCGCTGTTGCCGGTCTTGCCGATGACGTCTCCGGCATCGAGCTTCTGGCCGACGGCGACGTCGATTTCGCTGAGATGCCCGTAACGCGTCACAAAACCGTTGCCGTGGTCGACCTCGATCATGCGGCCGTAGCCGCCGTTCCAGCCGGCCTTGACGACCAAGCCGGCTGCCGTGACCTTGGCTGGCATACCGACCGGCGCCCTGAAATCCATGCCGGAATGCAAGGCGGCCGTGCCGAGGATGGGGTCGGTGCGCACGCCGAATGGGCTGGTGACGCTGCGGCCGGGGGCGGGGTTGGCGAGCGGCAGCCGGCGCGCTTCCTTTTTAAGATGATCCAGCGCGTCAAGCGCTTCGTCCAACTCTTTGACTTTGCTATCGAAGGCCAACGAGCTGTCGAGTGGTATCAGCGGGCCGCCGACGTCGCTCTTTTCGAATTCGCTGTCGACCGGCAGGCCGGCGGCCTCGAGTGCCTGCGAGATCGCGTCGGCGCTCTTGTAGGCATTGTCGGCCAGTGTGGCGATGCGGGTGAGCTGCTGGCTCTCGATGGCCTTCAGCGAATTGTTGATCGAAACGAAGAGCTTGTCTGCCCGGTCGGCCGCGCTTTCGCTCGGCAGCGGATCGGCGCGGGTCGACCACAGCGAGAACGGCCTGGTGTCGTTGCTGGCAAGGGGGGCGGCAAGGCTGGCGACAGTATACGCCGTCGGCTGGATGCTGCCGGTCGCGTCGGCATGTTCGTCCGGCTTTGCCGCCGGCACGGGCGGCGTTGCGATCTCGTTTTCGGCTCGTTCGAGGATCGGGCCGAGACGGCCGTGACGCAGGCTGAGCTGGCTCTGCCGTTCCAGCAGCTCGCTGACCTTGGTTTCCATCAGCTGCTGATCGAGTAGCTGGCGGCTGGTGATGCGGTCGACCTGGCTGCGCAGTGCCGAGATGCGGTCTTCGTAGGCCTGCTGCATGCGCGCCTGCCGCGCCGTCGTGGCGCCGATCAGATCGTCGCGCAGCACCAGATAGGAGGTCGCCAGCAGGTAGCCGATGACGATCGCCGCCAGCGCCGAGCCGCAAAATGCCGCAAGCCACGGGCGTATGGTGAAATGCCTTATCTGGTCGCCCCGGGCGATGATGACCGTGTGGGGCTCTTTGCGTCTGCCGAAGACCGCTGACTGACTGGCTACGTTCACGGGACCAAGCTTTCGTTACGACACCAACGACGAGCCTGATTACACATTATTAGGGTTAACAAAGTTTTGCCGGATCGAACGACAACCAAAGGTCTTCGCGCAAAACGGGCATCGAATTGCAGCGGCCTGGCGCAGCTCTCAAAGGGCGTGAACCGCCTCCAGCACCTCTTCGGCGTGCCCCTTGACGCGGACGTTGCGCCAGATCCTGGCGATGCGTCCGTCCCGGCCTATCAGGAACGTCGCCCGCTCGACGCCCATATAGGTGCGGCCGTAGAGCTTCTTTTCCACCCACAAATGGTAAGCCTCGATCACTTTGCGCTCTTCGTCGGCGACAAGGTTGACGCTCAGATCGTATTTCGCCTTGAATTTGTCGTGTTTCTTGACGCTGTCCGGCGAGAGCCCGATGACGACAGCGCCGGCCTTTTCGAACTCCGGCTTCAACTGCGAAAAGCCGATCGCCTCGTTGGTGCAGCTTGTGGTGTCGTCCTGTGGGTAGAAATAGAGTACGATGGGTTTTCCCAGCAATACGGCGAGGCTGAGTGAACCGCCGCCGTCGCGCGGAAGATCGAACTGCGGCGCAACATCGCCCACGTCGAGGTCAGCCATACCGATGCCCTTGTTTGAGGTTACGCGCCAGGCTGCACCGATATAATGTCGAGCGGGGATTCGTCCACGATCGAATTCGTTTCAACGGAAGATTGCGTGGATCAGGAGCTACCGCAGCACGAGAAGATCAGGTTCAGGCGTGACGAGATCACCGACCTGGGAACCTTTCCGTCCGCGTGCCGCGTCCCGCCGCTCGGCCAGGCGTCGATCGGTCGCGGCGTCCGTTTGATGGCGCGGCTGTTTGCCGGCCTTGTCGCCCTTGTGCTGCTGGCTGCCGCCGGCGTCTACGCGATCGGCGTGTCCGGCTTCGGCTCGGAGCGGCTTCGCGCGGAAGCCGAAACGGCAATCGAGAGATTGGCCGGCTTCGATGTCGACGTTGCCGTCGGGCCAGCCCGGCTGACGCTTGACGGGTCGAGCTTCATTGCGCTGCAGGTCAGCGACGTCAGCCTCAAGACCGCCGACGGCAAACCGATGGCCGATGCCGGCCGGGTCCGCTTCGGCATCCGGCTGATCCCGCTGCTTTCGGGCGAGGTACGGCTGACCAGCGCCCGGATTTCCGACGCGCACATCGTCATGGCCGCGATGCCGTCCGGCGGCGACTGGACGGCCGGGCTGCGCAACCAGGACGGCCTCATCGATCCGGAAAAACTTTCCGCCGCCGTCTTCGCCAACGTCAACCGCGCGCTCGATGCGGTGCGCGAGGATTCGGTGCGCCAGATCGATCTGCGCAACGTCGAGCTGGCACTGCCCGAGACCGGATCGGTCAAGTCGGTCACCATCGCCGAGGCCTCCGTGTCGCAGACGGGACCGGGAAGCATGGAGTTTTCATCCGATGCGGATGTCGACGGCAGGGGACTTACCATCGCCGCTTCCGCCACCCGCGATCCGGCGACGCGACGCATCACCACGCTGGACGCCAGCATCCAGGCGGCGGATGCCGAAGCTGCGGCAGCAGGCGGCAAATTGGGCACGATCGCCTTGAAGCTGGCGGGGTCGGAAGGGACCGGCGACAACGGTTCGCGGCTGACCGCTGCCCTGTCACTGACCGGGTCGGTGCTCGATCTCGGTTCGCGCGGCCTGCTTCCGGCCGACATCGATCTCGATGCGACGCTCGTCGCCGGGTCGAACAAGATCCAGGTCGACAGCTTGCTGGTGAAAACCGGCCGCTCGACCTTCGATTTCGCCGGTTCGATCGGCCCGAAGCCCGCTACCGGCGCAGCGGGCGAGGAGCCATCCTATCGTTACGACCTGACCAGCGACGGTTCGACCCTGGCGCCTTCGGATTCGCCGGAGCCGGCGCTCAGCTTCATTGCCCGTATTGCCGGCGTCTACCAGCCGACGAGCCAAAAGCTGGTCGCCGAGCAGATCGGCGTCCGGTCCGGACCGGGCAGCGAAGTGCTGGGCACGGCTTCGGTTTCATTCGTCGCCAACCAGGCGCCGGGCATATCGGTGGCGCTCAATGTCCACGACATGCCGGTCTCGCACGTCAAGCAATTATGGCCTTGGTTTTCGGCGCGCAATGCCAGGCTGTGGGTGCTTAAGAACCTGTTCGGCGGCCGCGTCGTCGATGGCAGCCTGCAGTTCCAGGTCGTGCCCGGACGGCTCGGCAACGGCGTGCCGCTTTCCGCCGATGAAGTGTTCGGCCGATTCCAGGTCGAAGGATCGCGCTTCGACACGGCCGGCCGCATTCCGCCGATCCGCGATGCCGTCGGCGTCGTCGGCTTCCACGGCAATGACGTCGACGTCGCGCTGTCGTCGGGCAGCGTCTATATGCCGAGCGGCCGCACGGTGGCGGCGAGCAACGGCACGCTCACCGTCAAGGCGGCGAACCATCCGCCGGTGATCGGCGCGCTCGACATCGACGTCGCCGGCGAGGCGCCGGCAATCGCCGAGCTGGCATCGTTTGACCCGATCAACGCCATGCGCCATGTCGGCCTGCTGCCGGACGACCTGTCCGGCACGGTGACCGGCCACGTCAAGGCCGATATTCCGCTGCAGTCCGGTGTCGACTCTTCCAAACTCGATTGGCTGGTGGCGCTCGACTACAAGGACCTGTCGCTGGGCAAGCCGTTCGAGGGCCAGACGGTCAGCCATGCCGACGGCTCGATCACGGTCGCGCCCGACCGGGCGGTGATCTCGGCGAAGGCGCTGCTCAACGGCATTCCGGCCGAGCTCGACCTGATCGAGCCGCTCAGGGATGGCGGCCCGCCGCGCAGTCGTAAAGTGGCGCTGGTGCTCGACGACAAGACGCGCGCCACCGCCATGCCTGGCCTGTCGACGCTGCTTTCCGGAACCATCAAGGTGGCGATCGACAAGAGTGGCACCGGCAACCAGAACGTGTCGGCCGACCTGACCAATGCCAGGCTGGACATCCCCTGGGCCGGCTGGAGCAAGGGGCCTGGCATTCCCGCCAAGGTCGTCTTCGCCATGGCGAAGACCGGCGACACCACGACGCTCTCCAATTTCGAACTCGACGGCAAGACCTTTTCCATCGACGGCAGCGCGGTGCTGGTCAAGGGCGCCTTGTCCTCGGCCCGGTTCAGCAAGGTCACCTTGAACAGGGGCGACGACGTCGCCGTCTCGGTGAAGCGGTCGGGCAAGGCCTATGCTGTCGAGGTCAGCGGCAGCGCGCTGGACGCACGCTCGCTGATCAAGCAATTCACGTCCGATGTCGACACCGCCACCAAGACCACCGGCGTCGATGCGATCTCGGTCAGCGCCGACGTCAGCTCCCTGACCGGCTTCCACGACGAGGTGCTGTCGAATCTGAAGCTCGACTACAGCGCCGCAGGGTCCCGGGTGAACGGGCTCAAGGTGAGCGCCACGGCAAGTTCGGGAGCCGCCATCACCATCAGCAACACGGCCGGCGGCGGCCTGCGCACGCTCAACATGAAGTCGGCCGACGCCGGCGCCATACTGCGCTTCCTCAATATCTACGAGCATATGGAAGGCGGCTCGATCACGCTGGCGCTCACCGGGGCCGGCGACGGTCCGATGAAAGGCCAGGTCGACGCCAAGAACTTCTTTATCGTCAACGAGCCGAAGCTCGCCTCGATCGTGTCGACGACGCCGGCCGGCGACAACCGCAGCCTCAACGAGGCGGTCAAAGGCAATCTCGACACGTCGAGGGTGAAGTTCGAGCGCGGTTTCAGCGAGATCGACAAGGGCAGCGGCTATCTGAAGCTGCGCAACGGCGTGCTGCGCGGCTCGCGCATCGGCACCACCTTCCAGGGCACGCTCTACGACCAGAACAACAATATGGACATGACCGGCACGTTCATGCCGGCCTACGGCGTAAACCGCATCTTCGGCGAACTGCCGCTGATCGGCGCACTGCTCGGCAACGGCCGCGACCGCGGCCTGATCGGCGTCACCTACAGGCTCAAGGGCAACGCCAACAAGCCGAACCTGGAGGTCAATCCGCTATCGGTGATAGCGCCCGGGATTTTCAGGTCGATCTTCGAGTATCGGTGAGGCGGGTAGGGGCGGGTGGCGCCAAAAAGGCCGGGTGAAGTGCTGTTCAGCGTAGCACCGCCTAGAGGTAACGGCATGGATCCTAGGGTCTCCGCGACGTCGCTTCGCTCCTGCTGCGCCCTAGGATGACGAAGCGAGGGGAGACTTCAGCCAATCTCGAAGGTCGCGTTTGCCATCGGCCGCCACGCGACCGCCTCGCTCTCCGACATCCGCGACTAGCCTTGAGCCACCATGCCTTCGTCATCCTAGGGCGCAGCAGGAGCGAAGCGACGTCGCGGAGACCCTAGGATCCATGCCGTTACAGTTGCCGAGGAATGCAGCAATCCATTGCTTGTGCCCGTCGCCGGCTCGGTCTCACCTGAGCCTCAGCAGAGGTCAGACCGGCCGTACCAGAATGACCTTCTTCTTTCCCAACTGAACTTTGAATGCTCCGGTGTTTTCGTACAGGTCGGTCCACAAGACAATTTCGTTCGGGTCGGTGACGACCCTGTCATTGATTCGTAGAGCACCTTCCGCCATCTTGCGCCGAGCTTCCGAATTGGACGGCACAAGTCCCGACGCGACGGCAATTGCTGCATTCGACCTGCCAAATTGCCATTTGTCATCCTGTCCTTTGTCGATGGTTACTGTCGGCAATGACTCGGTTGACTGACCTCTTTCGAAAAGCGCTTCTGCCGTCCTAGCTGCCTCCTCCGCCGCCTCGCGGCCGTGCAGCATGGCGGTGATTTCGGTGGCGAGGATCTTCTTGGCTTCGTTGATCTCCGAGCCGCCGAGCCGTTCGAGGCGTGCGACCTCGGCGAGTGGCAGGGTCGTGTAGAGCTTCAGGAAACGGCCGACATCGGCGTCCTCGGTGTTGCGCCAGTATTGCCAGAACTCGTACGGGCTCAGCATCTCCGCGTCGAGCCAGACCGCGCCCGAGGCCGACTTGCCCATCTTGGCGCCGGAGGAGGTGGTGAGCAGCGGCGTCGTCAGCGCATAAAGCTGCGCGCCTTCCATGCGATGGCCGAGATCGATGCCGTTGACGATGTTGCCCCACTGGTCGGAGCCGCCCATCTGCAGCCGGCAGCCGAGACGCTTGTAGAGCTCGACGAAGTCGTAGGCCTGCAGGATCATGTAGTTGAATTCGAGGAACGACAGCGACTGCTCGCGGTCCAGCCGGAGCTTGACCGAATCGAACGCCAGCATGCGGTTGACCGAAAAATGCCGGCCGACATCGCGCAGGAAATTGACGTAGTTGATGTCCATCAGCCAGTCGGCATTGTTGATCATGACGGCGTCGTTCGGGCCGCTGCCAAATTTGAGGTAGGGTGTGAAGTTGCGGCGGATGCCGGCGAGATTGTCCTCTATATCCTGCGGCGTCAAAAGCTTGCGCGCCTCGTCCTTGAACGACGGATCGCCGATCATCGAGGTGCCGCCGCCCATCAGCGCGATCGGCCGGTGGCCGGTCTGCTGCAGCCAGTAAAGCATCATGATCTGGATCAGCGACCCGGCATGCAGGCTCCTGGCGGTGGCGTCGAAGCCGATATAGGCGCTCACCGTTTCCGTGGCGAAAAGCTGGTCGAGGGCGGCATCGTCCGAGGTCTGGTGGATGAAACCGCGCTCGCCCATCGTGCGCAGGAAATCGGATTTGAAGGCGGACATTTTCTTTCCCGAAAAGCTTCCGGCCGAATGCGGCTCGGCTATGCATGAAGGCGGGCGTTTAGCACTCAAGCGCGATCAGCAAAAGTGGAATCCGGTTTTGCGACACCCTCTTGCCTTCTCCCCTTGTGGGAGAAGGTGGATTGGCGCGCAGCGCCAAGACGGTTGAGGGGTGTTGGACGGAGTGCCGTCGTTGCCAAGCTGGAACACCCCTCATCCGACCGCGCTTCGCGCGGCCACCTTCTCCCACAAGGGGAGAAGGGAGAACCCCAAGCGTGCGGCCTGCTTGCGTCATCGTTTCGGCTGGCGTAATGAGGCGCCGCCAACGGGTCTCATCCGCTGGACCGCACGGCATCGATCGAATGCCATATCCTATGACAGAGTCGAGATGCCGGAGATATCCATCGTCATTCCTTGCCGGAACGAGGCGGCGAACCTGCCGCTTCTGCTCGACGAGATCGGCACCGCCATGGCCGGGCGCGACTTCGAGGTCATCGTCGTCGACGACGGCTCGACCGACGAAACGCCTTCGGTGCTTGCCGCAGAGGCAGCGCTTCGCCGGTTTCCGCTGCGCCATCTCAGGCATGAAAAATCCGCCGGCCAGTCGCTCTCGGTGCGCTCGGGCGCCTGGGCGGCGCGCGGCGATATCGTCGCCACCATCGACGGCGACGGCCAGAACGACCCCGGTTATATCCCAGTGTTGATCGACGCGTTGCGGCAGGCTGGTCCCGAAGTCGGGGCCGCGCAGGGACAGCGTCTGAAGCGCCGCGACAGCAAGATCAAGCAACTGGCGTCGCGTTTCGCCAACGGGCTGAGAAAAGCCATCCTGCACGACGAGACGCGGGATACCGGCTGCGGCCTCAAGGCGATCTACACCGACATTTTGCGGAAATTGCCGTTCTTCGACGGCACCCACCGCTTTGTTCCGGCGCTGGTCATCCAGGAGGGCTACCGCGTCGTCCATTGCGATGTCGTCGACCGCTCCCGCCGTCACGGCAAATCGAATTACGGCATCTTCGATCGCGGCCTGCAGGGCGTGCTCGATCTTGCCGGCGTCTGGTGGCTGCGCCGCAGGCGCCGCAGAATGCCCAAAGTAGAGGAAATCAGGCATGGGTAACGTGCTTCAGGAATTGGCGACCTGGCTTCACGATGTTTTCGTCAAGCAATTCGATGCCTGGGTTCTGCTTGGCTTCGTCGCCCAGTTCTTCTTCACCATGCGCTTTCTGGTGCAGTGGGTGGCGTCGGAAAAGGCCAAGCGCAGCGTCGTGCCGATCGCCTTCTGGTTCTTTTCGCTGTTCGGCGGCGGCCTGCTGCTGGTCTACGCCATCCAGCGTCAGGATCCGGTGTTCATCGCCGGCCAGGCCATGGGCCTGCTGATCTATATCCGCAATCTCTGGCTGATCGCCAACGAGCGCAAGGCGGCGATGACCAAGGTCGATTGAGCCCGCCACCGGCCTGAACCGGTCGAGCAAGCAATCCAGATTACTTGCCGTCCAGCCCGCCGTAGGATCTTACCAGCCGGACCATGTCGGCCGAATCGGCAGTCTCGCTCTCGAGCCCCTCGGCGACACCGACGCGGTCGGCGGCCGGGCGGTTCTGGCTGACTTTCCATTTGCCGCTGATTGCGGTGATTTCGATCTCCAGGCCGACGATGCCCTTGATCTGTGACTGGATGAAGGGTGCCGGCGCGTCGGTTACCGCCCATGGCGCCGCGCGGCTGCCCTCCTGCGACATCGTCAGATCCGAAATCTGCTCGGCCAGCCAATCCTGGTCTTCGATCACCGTGACGCTGCCGCGCACCTGGACGATGGCGTAGTTCCAGGTCGGTACCACCTTGCCGGTTTCACGCTTGGTCTCGTACCAGGACGGCGTCACATAGGCATCGGCGCCCTGGAAGACGACCAGTACCGGCGCCAGGGGATTGTCGGCCAAAAGCCGCCATTGCGGATTGGCCTTGGCCAAATGGGCGCGCAGCCTGCCGTTCGGCGGCACATCCGCGTCTAGAAGAAAAGGAATCGCGTTGGCGACCGGCCCCTCGGCGCCGTTCGAGACCAGCAGGCCAAGCGGATGCGCCCGGATCAGCCCGTGCAGGACGTCCGGCCGTGTTTCCTGGAAGTGAGGCGGTTGGTACATCGCCGATTATCTCAGCCGCTTCGGCCGTGGGTCGGACAGTTCCCCGGCCAGCCGGCGATCGAGATAGTCCGCGCATTCCTCGATCAGAAGCTCAGCATGGTTGGCAAAGAAATGGTTGGCGCCGGGCAAGGTCTTCTGGGTGATGGTAATGCCCTTTTGCGTGTGCAGCTTGTCGACCAGGCCCTGCACGTCCTTGGGCGGCGCGACCTTGTCGGCGTCGCCGTGGATGATCAGGCCGGACGACGGGCATGGCGCCAGGAACGAGAAATCATAGGTATTGGGCTGCGGCGCGACCGAGATGAAGCCCTCGATCTCCGGCCGGCGCATCAGAAGCTGCATGCCGATCCACGAGCCGAACGAATAGCCGGCAACCCAGCAACTCTTGGAATCCGGATGCAGCGACTGCACCCAGTCGAGCGCCGCGGCGGCGTCGGACAATTCGCCGGTGCCGTGGTCGAACTCGCCCTGGCTGCGGCCGATGCCGCGGAAATTGAAGCGCAGCGTGGTGAAATTGCGCTTTTGGAACATGTAGAAGAGGTCGTAGACGATCTTGTTGTTCATCGTCCCGCCGAACTGGGGGTGCGGGTGCAGGACGATGGCAATCGGCGCGCTCTTTTCCTTCGAGGGCTGATAGCGACCCTCCAGGCGGCCGGCCGGACCGGTGAAAATGACCTCAGGCATGAAATACTCCACTTGGCATAAATTGCGCGGCGCCCGGAACAACTTTTCCTCTGGCCTTGACGCAGGGCGAGCGTCTTTCTAGAAGCTAGTTTAGAATTGTTCAAAACTGGGCGGCCAAAAATTGTGGCTCGGCCACCCGCGCCGCAAGCCGCGTAAATAGGACGTCTTGCCTTGCAATTTCAAGGAAATAACGCGCTATCTTCGCGGAACGGCTTTTGAAGGGACCAGTTGGACGGAAATGGCCGGAGCACGCGCCTACCTCGACTACAACGCCAGCGCGCCGCTGCTTGCCTCGGCGCGCGCTGCCGTGGTGGCTGCGCTCGACGTTGCCGCCAACCCGTCCTCGGTTCATGCCGAGGGCCGCGCTGCACGGCGGCTGATCGAGGACGCCAGGCGCGACGTGGCGCGACTGGTCAACGCCAGGGCCGAGCATGTCGTATTCACCTCCGGCGCGACGGAAGCGGCCTCGACGCTGCTGACGCCGGACTGGCAAATGGGGCGCGGCGCTGTCCGTATGAGCCGGCTCTATGTGTCCGAGGCCGATCATCCTTGCCTGCTGAACGGCGGTCGTTTCCCCACGGGGCAGGTAATGCGGATCGGCGTCGACGCCGACGGCGTCGTCAGGCTCGACGTTTTGGCCGAGGCTCTCGCCCGGCATGACAAGGCCGACGGCATGCCGCTGGTAGCGATCCACGCCGCCAACAACGAGACCGGCGTCATCCAGCCGGTTGGCCGCATTGCCGAAATCGTCAAGGCGGCGGGTGGCATCCTGGTTGTCGATGCCGTGCAGGCGGCCGGCCGCATTCCGCTCGATATGTCAGCGGGTTACGCAGACTATCTGATTCTCTCGTCGCACAAGATCGGCGGCTCAAAGGGCGTCGGCGCCATTGTCGCGGCGTCGGACCTGATGATGCCAAAGCCGCTGGTCAGCGGCGGTGGCCAGGAAAAAGGCCATCGCGGCGGCACCGAAAACCTGGCGGCGATTGCCGGGTTTGGCGCGGCGGCGCGAGAGGCGTCTGCCGGCTTGCAAACGATCGAAACGGTGCGGCAGCGTCGCGACGAAATCGAGGCGATCGTGAAAACGCTTGTTCCGGACGCCGAAATCTTCGGGACCGGCGCGCCAAGGCTTGCCAATACGACATTCTTCGCTATTGCCGGCATCAAGGCCGAGACGGCGCAGATTGCCTTCGACCTGGCCGGTGTGGCGCTGTCGGCTGGATCGGCCTGTTCGTCGGGCAAAGTAGGGCCGAGTCACGTGCTGAAAGCCATGGGTTATGGCGACAGCCTCGGCGCGTTGCGCGTGTCCGTCGGCCACGCGACCAGCGCCGAAGACATTGAGCTGTTCCGTTCGGCGCTGGCGACGATCGTCGCGCGCCAAGCCGGTAAGGAAAAGGCAAGCAGGGAACGAGCCGCCTGAGCGCGGCAGACGAAATGTAGGGCCTTGCGGCCTGGTAGAGCCGTGCGTTCGAATTTGGCCGGGTGAATTTCCGGCATGAACGCACTATATGAAACTTACGCCGCCTCAGGTGCCTGATGGGTGCTCGTTTGCGGTGCCATAGTTTGAAAACTGCCGGGCCTTGACCCCGGCGTGGATGGAGAACGCTGATGCCTGCTGTGCAGGAGACGATCGATCGAGTTCGAAAGATCGATGTCGACCAGTATAAATACGGATTCCAGACCGAAATCGCGATGGACAAGGCCCCCAAGGGCCTGAGCGAAGACATTATCCGCTTCATTTCGGCGAAGAAGGACGAGCCGTCCTGGATGCTGGAATGGCGCCTGGAAGCCTATCGCCGCTGGCTGACGCTGGACGAGCCGAAATGGGCGCGCGTCCACTATCCCAAAATCGATTTCCAGGATCTCCATTATTACGCGGCGCCCAAGAGCACGCCGGGTCCGACTTCGCTCAGCGAGGTCGACCCCGAATTGCTGAAGGTCTATGAGAAGCTCGGCATTCCGCTCAGGGAACAGGAAATCCTCGCCGGCGTGCAGAAGACCGATGCGTCGGAGCTCGAGGAAGCCAGCGACAACGTCTACAAGTCGGGCCGCGTCGCCGTCGATGCGGTGTTCGATTCCGTCTCCGTCGTCACCACTTTCAAGAAGGAACTGGCGCAGGCCGGCGTCATCTTCTGCTCGATCTCGGAAGCCATCCGCGAGCATCCGGAGCTGGTGAAGAAGTATCTCGGCTCGGTCGTGCCGACCTCCGACAATTTCTACGCGACGCTGAATTCGGCCGTGTTCACCGACGGCTCCTTCGTCTTCGTGCCCAAGGGCGTGCGCTGCCCGATGGAACTGTCGACCTATTTCCGCATGAACGAGAGGAACACCGGCCAGTTCGAGCGCACGCTGATCATCGCCGAGGAGGGGGCTTACGTCTCCTATCTCGAAGGCTGCACGGCGCCGCAGCGCGACGAGAACCAGCTTCATGCCGCGGTGGTCGAGCTGATCGCGCTCGATGATGCCGAGATCAAATATTCGACAGTGCAGAACTGGTATCCCGGCGACGCCGAAGGCAAGGGCGGCATCTATAATTTCGTCACCAAGCGCGGCGACTGCCGCGGCCATCGCTCGAAGATTTCGTGGACACAGGTCGAGACCGGCTCGGCCATCACCTGGAAATATCCGAGCTGCATCCTGCGCGGCGACGATTCCAGCGGCGAGTTCTATTCGATTGCCGTGTCGAATGGTTATCAGCAGGTCGACAGCGGCACCAAGATGATCCATCTCGGCAAGAACACGTCGAGCCGCATCATCTCCAAGGGCATTGCCGCCGGCTTCTCGCAGAACACCTATCGCGGCCAGGTCTCGGCGCACCGCAAGGCGACCAACGCCCGCAACTTCACCAATTGCGACTCGCTGCTGATCGGCGACCAGTGCGGCGCACACACCGTGCCCTACATGGAAGCCAAGAATTCGACGGCGCAGTTCGAGCATGAGGCAACCACCTCGAAAATTTCCGAGGACCAGAAGTTCTACGTCATGCAGCGCGGCATCCCCGAGGAAGAGGCGATTGCGCTGATCGTCAACGGCTTCGTCAAGGACGTCATCCAGCAACTGCCGATGGAATTCGCGGTCGAAGCGCAGAAGCTGATCGGGATTAGCCTTGAGGGGAGTGTTGGGTGAGTGACGATGAGGCAGAGGACGGTCCGCCGTTGGTCGCACGCGTTCACCAGTTTGACAGGCATTCTGGTGAGCTAGCCGACAACTATCGGGCCGACCTCGATGAGCAGATTTGCGGAGAATTGGCAACGTCGCTCGGGAACTACCTTCGAAGCTTTGCTGCCGAAAGGAAAGTTGTCGTCAGGATCGAAGTCGAAGCCAACCGAATTAGCGCTGGGCGCGAAGACGGCACGGAGTTGATGATCACCGTCTACGGCCCTGAGATTTTTGAAATCACCAGGTGGCCGAATCCCGCCGACGCCGTCGAGGACGGAAGTATGCGATTTGACTTGGCACCTGAACTTGAAAGCGACGTCGCCGTTGCCCTAGCTCGGCGATATGTAGTTAACGGAACGATAGAGCAAGAGAATGCTTGAAATCAGAAACCTGCATGCCCGCATCGTCGATGACGGCACCGAGATCATTCGCGGCCTGAACCTGACGGTCAGGGCTGGCGAGGTCGCCGCCATCATGGGGCCAAACGGCTCGGGGAAATCGACGCTGTCCTATATCCTCGCCGGCCGCGAGGACTATGAGGTCACCGAGGGCGACATCCTCTACAACGGCCAGTCGATCCTTGAAATGGATCCGGCCGAGCGCGCTACCGCCGGCATCTTTCTCGCCTTCCAGTATCCGATGGAGATACCGGGCGTGGCGACGATGGAATTCCTGAAAGTGGCGATGAACGAGCAGCGCAAGGCGCGTGGCCAGGAGCCGCTGAAAATCCCGGAATTCCTCAAGCGCGTGAAGGAAGCGGCCGCCTCGCTCAACATGGACATGGCGATGCTGAAGCGGCCGCTCAATGTCGGCTTCTCCGGCGGCGAGAAGAAGCGTGCCGAGATCCTGCAGATGAAGCTGCTCGAGCCAAAGCTCTGCGTGCTCGACGAGACCGATTCCGGCCTCGACATCGACGCGCTGAAGATCGTCGCGGACGGCGTCAACACGCTGCGCTCGCCGGACCGGGCCATCGTCGTCATCACCCATTACCAGCGCCTGCTCCAATACATCGTGCCGGATACGGTGCACGTGCTCTACAGGGGTCAGGTGATCAAGTCGGGCGACAAGTCGCTGGCGCTCGACCTCGAGGCCAATGGCTATGCCGGCGTGATCGGGCAAGCCGCGTGAGATGCAAGCGGGCCCGGAAGGCAAGCCAAACAAGGCGATACTGATGAATATGCACACGACACCCCAGCGGACATTAGCCGAAACGGCGCTGATCGACGCCTTCGGCGAGCGGCTGTCGCTGCTGCCCGGCGACGGCGCGGTGATGCTGAAGCGCGACGACGCCATCGAGGCGATCAAGGGCGGCCTGCCGACGCGGCGCATCGAATCCTGGCACTATACGGACCTGCGCCGGCTGCTGACCTCGGTGCCGGACTTCGATCCGGCAGCGGTCGCGAAAGCCATTGCGCCGATCGTCGAAGGCTCCTCGGTTTTGCCGGTACTGAACGGCGTTTCGAGCGCGAAATGGGCTGCTGTCGAGGGCGTCACGGTACAGCGTCTATCGGAGAAGCTGACCGACGGCAGCATCGCCCCGGGGCTGGATTCCTATGGCAGCGACGATGCCATCGGCGCGCTCAACACCGCCTTTGTCGCCGACGGCTATTTCGTCGACATCGCCGACGGTGCCCAACTGGACAAGCCGCTCGAATTGCAGAATTTGCAGGCCGGTGGACAGACGCATGTACGCCTGGCCGTCCGTGTCGGTGCCGGCGCCAACGCTGTCATCGTCGAACGCCAGGCAGGCGAGGGGGCGGCGCTGGTCAGCTCGGTCAGCCAGCTTTTGCTTGGCGAGGGCGCCGAAGTGACATGGCTGGTCGTGCAGGAGCAGCCGGATACGGCAACGCATCTTGCCCAGTTCAAGGCGCATCTCGGCAAGAATTCGAAGCTGACGCTGTTCATCATGAATGCCGGCGGCAAGCTTGTCCGGCAGGAGGTCGTTGTGAAGACGACCGGCGAGGGCGCCGAATTCACCTTGCGCGGCATCAATCTGCTCGCCGGCGATACCCATACCGATGTCACTATGGTGCTCGACCACGCCGTACCGCACACAGCCTCGACCGAAGTCATCCGAAACGTGGTGACCGGCAAGGCGCGCGGCGTCTTCCAGGGCCGCATCAACGTCCACCAATATGCGCAGAAGACCAACGCCAAGATGGCCTGCAACACGCTGCTTCTGTCGGATGACGGCGAGTTCTCGACCAAGCCGGAGCTCGAAATCTTCGCCGACGACGTCGTCTGCGGCCATGGCGCGACCGTCACCGAGATCGACCACAGCCATCTGTTCTACCTGATGGCGCGCGGCATCGACGAGAAGACCGCGCGCGGCCTGCTGGTCAAGGCCTTCGTCGCCGAGGTGATCGAGGAACTGGACGACGAGGCCATCGTCGAGGCGCTGGAAGCGAGACTCGATAATTGGTTTTTGACGCACGGGTAGAGGTGACTGAGGGGTTGGTGCCAACACCCCTCATCCGTCGCCTTCGGCGCCACCTTCTCCCACAAGGGGAGAAGGAGAGGCGCTCTTCCTTCTCCCCTTGTGGGAGAAGGTGGCCGAGCGAAGCTCGGTCGGATGAGGGGTGCTGGACGGAATGAGGCGGTGCCTCGAGAGAGCTTGTAATGGACCAGAAAGTCGAAAACATCCCCTACGACGTCGAGGCGATCCGCCGCGACTTCCCGATCCTGTCGCGGCAAGTCTACGGCAAACCGCTGGTCTATCTCGACAATGGCGCCTCGGCGCAGAAGCCACAGGCGGTGCTCGACGCTATCCAGCACGCCTATTCCCAGGAATATGCCAACGTCCATCGCGGCCTGCATTTCCTGTCGAATGCCGCGACCGACGCCTATGAGAACGCGCGCAAGATAGTGCAGAGATTTCTGAATGCGCCGAGCACCGACAACATCGTCTTCACCTCGAACACCACGGCGGCGATCAACACGGTTGCTTATGGTTTCGGCATGCCCAATATCGGCGAGGGCGACGAGATCGTGCTGTCGATCATGGAGCACCATTCCAACATCGTGCCGTGGCATTTCATCCGCGAGCGGCAGGGCGCCAAGCTGGTCTGGGTGCCGGTCGACGATCTCGGCGTCTTCCATATCGAGGAATTCGAGAAGCGGCTGACCGACCGCACCAGGCTCGTCGCTATCACGCATATGTCGAATGCGCTGGGCACGGTGACGCCGATCAAGGAGATTGTGCGCATCGCGCATGCCCGCGGCATTCCGGTGCTGGTCGACGGCAGCCAGAGCGCCGTGCATATGCCGATCAACGTGCAGGATCTCGACTGCGATTTCTTCGTCTTCACCGGCCACAAGGTTTATGGCCCGTCGGGCATCGGCGTGCTCTACGGCAAGAAGGATATTCTGGAGCGCATGCGCCCGTTCATGGGCGGCGGCGAAATGATCGAGGAGGTGACGCAAGACATCGTCACCTACAACGACCCGCCGCACCGTTTCGAGGCCGGCACGCCGCCGATCGTCCAGGCGATCGGGCTTGGTGCCGCGCTCGAATACATGGAAAAGATCGGCCGCGAGCGCATCGCCGCGCACGAGGCCGATCTGAAGGATTATGCGCATCAAAAACTGCGCGCCATCAACTCGCTGCGCATCTTCGGCGATGCGCCCGGCAAGGGCGCCATCATCTCGTTCGAGCTGCAGGGCATTCACGCCCATGACGTGTCGATGGTCATCGACCGGCAGGGCGTGGCGGTGCGCGCCGGCACCCATTGCGCCCAGCCGCTGTTGAAACGCTTCGGCGTAACATCCACATGCAGGGCATCGTTCGGCATGTATAATACCAGGGCCGAAGTCGATGCTTTGGCCGATGCGCTGGAAAAGGCGCGAAAGTTCTTCGGGTGACGATCATGGATGATGCCAGCCACACCGCCGAAAGCACGGCACTGGAAACGGCCACCAATGCGGTGGTCTCCGGATCGGCCATTCCGGCCGAAGAATTGGCGCGGCTGACCGACGACATCGTCTCGGCGCTGAAAACGGTCTACGACCCGGAAATCCCGGCCGACATCTACGAGCTCGGCCTGGTCTACAAGATCGACATCGAGGACGACCGCTCGGTCAAGATCGATATGACGCTGACCGCGCCTGGCTGCCCGGTGGCCGGCGAAATGCCCGGTTGGGTGGAGAATGCCGTCGGCGCCGTCGAAGGCGTCTCCGGCGTCGAGGTCAACATGACCTTCGACCCGCCCTGGTCGCCCGACCGAATGTCGGAAGAGGCGCAGGTGGCGGTTGGGTGGTACTAGCATCCGACCAGCCAGAGGCTGGCGCACTTGCGCCGGGTACAAAACTTCACCATTTTAGGTGAGGAATCATTCGGCAGGCCTTGAACCTGCGCGCAATGGAGAAGGAAAACATGGGACGCTTCGCCGTCATCACGATGACCGAAAAGGCCGCCGACCGGGTTCGCGAGATCGTCGCGACCCGTGAGAATGCGCATGGCATTCGCCTTGGCATCAAGAAGGGCGGCTGCGCCGGCATGGAATATACGGTCGATCTGGTGACCAAGCCCAACACCAAGGACGACCACATCGAGCGCGACGGCGCCCATGTCTATGTCGCGCCGGAGGCGGCACTTTTCCTGTTCGGCACCGAGATGGATTTCGAGCAGACGACGCTGCGCACCGGCTTCACCTTCCGCAATCCGAACCAGAGCTCGGCCTGCGGCTGCGGCGAATCGGTCGATTTGAAGCCGGCTGATCTGAAGGCACTGGCCGAAGCACGCGCTTCGGCCTGAGACTTTCCTTCTCCCCGTCACTATACGGGGAGAAGGTGGCCCGAAGGGCCGGATGAGGGGCAGAGCCGGCTCTCGCAAGTTCGCGCCGCCCCTCATCTGCCTGCCGGCATCTTCTCCCCGTATAGCGACGGGGAGAAGAACGCTAATCCACCCACATCCCCGTTCGCTTGTGCCAGTCGGCGATCGACTCCTCCGGGTAGACATCGAAAACCTTGTCGCCCTTGCCGATATCCGGCTCGACCCAATTCGCCTTGTATTTCAGCATCAGATGCACCTT
Organism: Mesorhizobium sp. M0106; assembly: GCF_040322715.1. Taxonomy (NCBI): domain Bacteria; kingdom Pseudomonadati; phylum Pseudomonadota; class Alphaproteobacteria; order Hyphomicrobiales; family Phyllobacteriaceae; genus Mesorhizobium; species Mesorhizobium sp. M0106. The sequence continues at coordinate 194,697 of NZ_JAMYUA010000005.1, forward strand.
CTCCGGCGGTTTCGGCAGGTCTGTGTCGACAGCCGAGGCGAACGGATGCACCAGCTCCGGCCAGGTCGGATCGTAGAGCCAGAGTGCCGTCCCGCATTTCGTGCAGAAGTTCCGCTCGCCCGTCGAGATCTCGCGTTGCGGGTGCTCGTCGTCCTCGATCTCGGCCCGGTAGACGCCGAGATGGCGCTTGCCCTGGATTTTCAGCGTCTCGTAATCGGCGCCGAGATTGATGGCAAAACCGCCACCGCCCTGCTGCTTGCGGCAGATCGAGCAGTAGCACAGCATGAACGGCACCGGCGTGTGGCTTTCCACCTCGAAACGTACGGCATTGCACCGGCAGGACCCTTTGAGCAGAAGCGGCATGAAAAACTCCGACGAAATTGATTCTGAACTTGTCAGGATGGTGCCGGTTGCGTCGATGACAAGGGGAAATCCGGGTGACATGATCGCCGCATGGACAACGAGCGCATAGAAGAGCTTTTCGAAGGCCTCGGCCCGGTCAGCATCCGCAAGCTGTTCGGCGGCAAGGGCATCTATTTCGACGGCGTCATCGTCGCCATCGTCATCCGTGGCGAATTGATGCTGAAGGCCGACGCCGAAAGCGCCCCGGATTTCGAAGCGGCCGGCTGCCGGCAATGGACCTATACCGGCTCGCGGCACGGCAAGCTCGTGTCGATGCCCTATTGGAGCGTTCCCGACAGCGCATTCGACGATCCCGACGAGATGGCGATCTGGGCGCGCCGCGCCTACGAGGCAGGACGGCGCGCCGGAAAATAGGCTGCGTCATGCTTCGGCAATTCCGGGCCGTACTTCACGCCGGGTCCCGCGCCTCGGGCACGAGCGCCAGCGCCTCGGCAAAGCCAGCGCTGGTGAAGGCGGCACTCTCGACGGCGAGCATAGCTGCGGCAATGCCTTCGCGCAGTGCCGCGCGCAGCGTCAGGCCGCGCAGCAGGGCAGCGATCGTGGCGCCTGCCAATGCGTCGCCGGCGCCGGCAGCATCGGTCCGCTTTTGCAGCGGCGGTGGCGAGATCGAGAACGCGCTCAATTCGTCGAAACCGAGCACTGGTTCGTCGCCGGCGGTGATCACGCCGCTTTTCAGCCCGGCGCGTCTCAGGCCGTCGACGATGCCTTGATCGATTTGGACGCCGGCGAGCACGCCGGCCTCGCGCCGGTTCATGAAGGCCATCGCCAGACGGTCGAGCACCGGCGTCAGCCGCGCCGCTTTGTTGGGCGAGACCGCAAGCGCAAACACCGGCTTGCCGGCGGCGAGTGCCGCCAGCCGCTCCAGCGCGGTCGACGGCAGGTTGGCGTCGCACAGCACCGCGTCGGCCGAACCGATCGCTTCCCGCACCTTGGCACGGCGGATCTGCTTGGGAAGCGCCAGCTCGTAGAGCACCATGTCGGCAAGGCCGGCGATCAGCCCGCCGCCGCTGTCGATCAGCATCGTATGGCTTGGCGTTGCTCGGTCGAGGAACACCGCCGACAGGTCGGCAACGCCGGCCTCGGTGACGGCGCGTAAAACCGTGTCGCCAAGGGCATCGCCGCCGCGCACCGAAAGCAGCGAGGCCGAGACGCCGCGGCGCACGGCACAGCGCAAGGCGTTGAAGACGGCGCCGCCGACATGCTCGCGCATCGTGCCCGGATTAGACGCTGCCGGCACGAAGGCGCCGGCAACCCGGCCGCGCCGCTCGATATAGGCGCCGCCCACGGCCAGGATCGTCGGGGATTTGATCATGCCGTCAAAATGCCCTTTAGCTGTTGCCCGGGGGGAGACTAGGTCGCCGGGCGGAACCCTGCAATCGCGGGTCCGATTCGGTTGGTGACGGCAACGGCGCCGCATCCGAGGCGAGACACGTTGGGAAGCAAACGGATGTATACCGTTCGACATGTAAAGAAGAAAATTCAAGCCTTGGCGAGGTGTGCTAAATGCGTGCTGTTGCGTGAGCCACGCGTTCTACACCAATGGCATCGCGGGCTGCTTCAGCTACAGCAACGGCAGCAGTGGTAACTCGAATGCTCAGCCAGATGGTAACAAGCAGCGCAGCCATATTGTGCTTCAGCGCCACTCCATGGGGCTTTCTGCGCAATTATGTAGGTGGCTAGCACCTCAACGCAAAGAATACCAGAATCGCCCCACAGCGCCTTGCCCCGTCCATGTGATGGCATCATGAAACCGATCCTTTTGGCGGTGGCGGTGGTTCTAATCGAAGCCGTTTAAATGTTCGTCTTTCAGGTGAGCGGGAACGAACTCGTAGCTCTTGTATACGCGGCAAAACCAACTCTTGTGGGGAGTTCCGAACGGGTCCTCGTAATAGATGATCCCATAAAGATATATCTCACCTTCTTTCCGTCGTTCCCCCTCCATCATGTCGGCGGTGACTGTCAGCGGGACATGCCAGTTGTTTGGGAAATCGACGTCATAGGCCGCAATCGCCCCTTTGTGCAGAATCCTGTCAGTCCCCTGTTTTCCGGCGGTCTCGGGGTCGGGCGGCACGGCGAAAAGTCCCACATCATACTGAATGCGCGTCACAAAGCCTGGCGTTCTGCCGAAATTCTTGAAGTTGATCCCGAGAAGTTTTTTGCCATCAAAAGGGTCTCGTTTGGTCATCCAAAGGAATACATAGGGCCGCTCAGCGGCAATGGCAGCATTGGCAGCAGCGGTAGCCGTGTTGGCAGCTTGAATAGCGGCTTCGGTAGCAAACTGATTAGCTTTGAGAGTACGCCAAATTAAGAAAATGCCGACACCGCTCGCAATCAACCCAGACAGGCTAATCCGGTACATACTTGTGGTGTCTTCAGCAACGCTCTGTTGGGCTGCGAGGTCACACCAATCCGTATTGGTTTCGCTGGAGTCGTTTGCTTTCTCAGTTTTTTGATTGCTCGAACTGGGATGGACATAGGTGGTCGAAAAGGGGCTATCGCTATATCGTGCGGCGCATTTTCTGGCGTAGTAGGAGCTTTGATTTTCAACGGACTTTTGAGAGTCGAGTAGCGACCCAAATAGGAGCAATCCAATTATGGTCGCAATCCAGCCGAACGTTATGAAGTCATATCGATCGTCGCCGCCAGACATGACAGTATCGCCGCCAAATTTCACTGCGGCAGTTATCCCCTAGAATACGGACAGGAGCAACAATGACCGAAATGCCTAACGCCTGTTCGACGGCCCCCTAAAGGCGATCGCAACCAAGCTCGCCCCTACTGGTCACGCGGATGGTGCGCTGGATTTCCTTCGCGGAAAGCGGAACATGAAGGTGACACCAGTCGCGCAGTGACATGCGTGGCTTGGAATGGCGTGCCTGCGGTCGGGTAGACCTGCGCGCTGCAGAAGTCGCACTCATGGAGCGGCAAGCCTTCACGCGATGGCACTTGGCGCATTCGTGACGATCACTGCACCGGGTTGTCATGAGGCGTTCGAAGCAGGCGTCTTCGCTACTAGCGAGTCGCCCCCCGGAATGGGCAGACAGTCGGGAGTTTACCTTTTTTGACAGAGATAACATCCCGAAGCCAAAATTCCGAAACAAAAATAGAACAAATAGAGATATGCGTTATTTTTCAAGCCCTTGGTACTCATTGACAAATGAGAACAAATGAGGTACATTCTTTTAAGGATTGCGGGATTGTCCGGCCTCCATTGACGACCACGGGGTGATGTATCATGGCTCAGAATTCTTTGCGGCTTGTAGAGGACAAAGCGGTGGACAAATCAAAGGCTCTGGATGCGGCGCTGTCGCAAATCGAGCGTGCCTTCGGCAAGGGCTCGATCATGCGGCTCGGCGCGAACGAGCAGGTCGTCGAGATCGAAACGGTGCCGACCGGCTCGCTTGGGCTGGACATCGCGCTTGGCGTCGGCGGCCTGCCGCGCGGCCGCATCGTCGAGATCTACGGGCCGGAAAGCTCGGGCAAGACGACGCTGGCGCTGCACACGGTGGCCGAAGCCCAGAAGAAGGGCGGCATCTGCGCCTTCGTCGATGCCGAGCACGCGCTCGACCCGGTCTATGCCCGCAAGCTCGGCGTCGATCTCGAAAACCTGCTGATCTCGCAGCCCGATACCGGCGAGCAGGCGCTGGAGATCTGCGACACGCTGGTGCGCTCCGGCGCCATCGACGTGCTGGTGGTCGATTCGGTGGCGGCGTTGACGCCGCGGGCGGAAATCGAAGGCGAGATGGGCGATTCGCTGCCCGGCCTGCAGGCCCGCCTGATGAGTCAGGCACTGCGCAAGCTCACCGCCTCGATCTCGCGCTCCAACACCATGGTCATCTTCATCAACCAGATCCGCATGAAGATCGGCGTCATGTTCGGTTCGCCCGAGACGACGACCGGCGGCAATGCGTTGAAATTCTATGCCTCGGTCCGCCTCGACATCCGCCGCATCGGCTCGGTCAAGGATCGCGACGAGGTCGTCGGCAACCAGACCCGCGTCAAGGTCGTCAAGAACAAGCTGGCGCCGCCCTTCAAGGTGGTCGAGTTCGACATCATGTATGGCGAGGGCGTCTCCAAGACCGGCGAGCTGGTCGATCTCGGCGTCAAGGCGGGCGTGGTCGAAAAGTCGGGCGCCTGGTTCTCCTACAATTCGCAGCGTCTTGGCCAGGGCCGCGAAAACGCAAAACTGTTCCTGCGCGACAATCCCGACACGGCGCGCGAGATCGAGCTGGCGCTACGGCAGAATGCCGGGCTGATCGCTGAGAAATTCCTTGAGAACGGCGGCTCCGAAAGCAGCGACGGTTTCGAGGACGACGCTGGGGTGATGTAGGGCAAGCGACGCCTCGCTGAGCCTCAGCCAGATTTCGATTTGATGTTTTGATTTTGAGTTTGCGTAATCGATGCGTTTCGAACCGCCGGCCCAGGGCCGGCGGTTCGCGTTTGACGGCGAGGCAGACGCATTTCAAGGCGCTGGTGAAAGCCGGGATTTGAGCCCATTTGGTGTTTCTGGACAGGCTGCGGTGCGACCGCTAAAAGGCCATGTCTATTTTCCGCCGGCAGCCGGCGGTTCTCTCGAAAAGGCAGTATTCATGAGTGGCGTCAACGAGATCCGGTCGGCATTTCTCGACTATTTTCGCAAGGAAGGTCACGAGGTCGTCGCGTCAAGCCCGCTGGTGCCGCGCAACGACCCGACGCTGATGTTCACCAATGCCGGCATGGTGCAGTTCAAGAACGTTTTCACCGGTCTGGAGAAGCGGCCGTATTCGCGCGCCACGACTGCCCAGAAGAGTGTTCGTGCCGGCGGCAAGCACAACGACCTCGACAATGTCGGCTACACCGCGCGCCACCTGACCTTCTTCGAGATGCTCGGCAATTTCTCCTTCGGCGACTATTTCAAGGAGCGGGCCATAGAGCTTGCCTGGAACCTGATCACCAGGGAGTTCGGGCTGAAGAAGGACAAGCTGCTGGTCACCGTCTACCACACCGACGACGAGGCGGCTTCGTACTGGAAGAAGATCGCCGGCCTTTCGGACGATCGCATCATCCGCATCCCGACTTCGGACAATTTCTGGGCAATGGGCGACACTGGACCTTGCGGGCCGTGTTCGGAGATATTCATCGACCGCGGCGAGCATATCTGGGGCGGCCCTCCCGGCAGCCCCGAGGAGGATGGCGACCGTTTCCTCGAATTCTGGAACCTGGTGTTCATGCAGTATGAACAGGTGACGAAAGACGAGCGCATCGACCTGCCGCGTCCGTCGATCGACACGGGCATGGGCCTCGAGCGCATGGCCTCCATCCTGCAAGGCGTTGAAAGCGTCTTCGAAACCGACCTGTTCCGCCACCTCATCGACGCCGCATCGTCGGCGCTCGGCCGCGGTCCGGATGCGGACGCCGTCGCATCGTTGCGCGTCATCGCCGATCACCTGCGTTCGTCCTGCTTCCTGGTCGCCGACGGCGTGCTGCCGTCCAACGAAGGGCGCGGCTACGTGCTTCGTCGCATCATGCGCCGCGCCATGCGCCACGCGCAGTTGCTCGGCGCCCGCGATCCGCTGATGTGGCGCCTGGTGCCGGCGCTGGTCCGCGAGATGGGCCAAGCCTACCCGGAACTGGTGCGCGGCGAACAGATGATCACCGAAACGCTGAAGCTGGAAGAGACGCGCTTCCGCAAGACGCTGGTGCGCGGCTTGGGCTTGCTTTCGGAGGCGACGGAAAAGCTGGCCTCCGGCGACATGCTGGATGGCGAGACAGCGTTCAAGCTCTACGACACCTATGGCTTTCCGCTCGATCTGACGCAGGACGCGCTGCGCCAGCGCAACATCTCGGTCAACCTTGCCGGCTTCACCGAGGCGATGGAGCGGCAGAAGGCGGAGGCGCGCAAAAGCTGGGCCGGCTCCGGCGACGTGGCGACCGAGACGGTATGGTTTCCGGTGCGCGAGAACGCCGGCGCCACCGAGTTCCTCGGCTATGAGACCGAGCAGGCGGAAGGCCTCATCCAGGCGCTGGTCAGGGACGGCAAGACCGTCGACAGCGCCGGCAAGGGCGACGCCGTTGCCGTGGTTGTCAACCAGACGCCGTTCTATGGCGAGTCCGGTGGCCAGATGGGCGACACCGGCGTCATTTCGGGCGACGGGTTCTCGATCGAAATATCCGATACCCAGAAGAAGGCCGATGGGCTTTTCGTCCATCTCGGCAAGGTGGCTAACGGCACGGTCAAGACGGGCGCGACCGTCGAGCTGAAGGTGGACCACGCGCGGCGCTCCAGGCTGCGCGCGAACCATTCCGCCACGCATCTGATCCATGAGGCGCTGCGCGAGGTGCTGGGTACCCATGTGGCGCAGAAGGGCTCGCTGGTCGCGCCCGAGCGTCTGCGCTTCGACATTTCGCACAACAAGCCGATCTCGCCTGACGAGCTCGAAGAGGTCGAGCGCATGGCAAACGAGATCGTCGTTCAGAACGGCCCTGTAACCACGCGGCTGATGTCTGTCGACGACGCCATTGCCGAAGGCGCCATGGCGCTGTTTGGCGAGAAATATGGCGATGAAGTGCGCGTCGTTTCGATGGGCACGGGCTTGCATGGCGCCAAGGCCAACCGGCCCTATTCGGTCGAGCTATGCGGCGGCACGCATGTCAGGGCGACCGGCGATATCGGCCTGGTGCGCATCGTGTCCGACAGCGCGGTCGCCGCCGGCGTGCGCCGCATCGAGGCGTTGACCGGCGGGGCGGCCAGAAAGCATCTCGACGAACAGGACAAGCGGTTGAAGGCGGCCGCCGCCGCGTTGAAGATTTCGCCGGCCGATGTGCCGGCCCGCGTCGAGGCGCTGCTCGACGAACGCAAGAAGCTCGAAAAGGAGCTGATCGAGGCGCGCAAGAAGCTGGCGCTGGGCGATCGCTCGCCAGCCGGTGTGCCTGCGGAAAACGAAACCATTGCCGGTGTCGGTTTTCTCGGCAAGGCGGTATCGGGCGTCTCGCCAAAGGATCTTAAGCCGTTGGCCGATGCCGGCAAGAAGTCGCTCGGCTCCGGCATCGTCATCTTTGTCGGCGCCGGCGAGGACAACAAGGCGAGCGTCGTCGTCGCCGTCACCGATGATCTGACCGGCCGCTTCAACGCCATCGATCTGGTGCGCGTCGCGTCCGCGGCATTGGGCGGGCAGGGGGGCGGCGGGCGACCCGATATGGCTCAGGCCGGCGGCCCGGACGCCTCGAAGGCCGAAGACGCGATCGCTGCGGTGAAAGCGGCTCTCGAAGCGGCCTAAACCTGCACCGGGGGCGGCACGGCCGAAATGGCGCGCCGCCCAGCGAATATCTTTGAGGGCCGATATGCCGACGCTGACGATGTATCAGGTCGATGCCTTTGCCGAACGGGCCTTCCAGGGTAACCCTGCCGCCGTTCTCCTTTTAGAGGAATGGCTGTCGGAGCAGGTAATGCAGGCCATCGCCAACGAAAACAATCTTGCTGAAACCGCGTTTGTGCGGCCGAATGGCAAAGGTTGGGATTTGCGCTGGTTCACGCCGGTCCATGAAGTCGACTTCTGCGGCCACGCCACTCTTGCGGCAGCCCATGTGCTGGCTACGGAATACAATGGTCAGGGCGAAATGTCCTTCGCCACCCGGGTCGGCGAGCTGCGGGTTTCCCGGTGGGAAGGGGGCTATCAGCTCGATCTGCCTTGTTTTCCGCCGCAGCCCGTCGAGGAAGAGCTGAACTCGGCGCTGCAAGCGATATTGCCTCAGCCGCCGGTTGCGAGCTTCCGCAATTTCGAGAACCTGTTTGTCGAGCTTGCCGACGAGACAACCGTGCGATCTTTCGTTCCCGATCTGCTCAGGATCGGACGTTTTCATCCTCTCGGCCTGGTTATTACCGCGCCTGGGCGAGCCCACGATTTCGTCTCCCGTTACTTTGTGCCCGGGGCGGGCATTCCCGAGGATCCGGTAACCGGCTCCATTCATGCGACGCTGGTGCCTTATTGGTCTGAAAAACTCGGCAAGACGCATCTGTCGGCATTCCAATGCTCGCAGCGCGGCGGGCATTTGCTATGCAAACTGGCCGGAGATCGCGTGCTGATCACAGGCCGTGCGAAGACCTTTATGAAGGCGGAGATCTACCTTCCCGATTGAGCGGCTTGGCTCGGGTTCCTCGCCCCCACGAAGCGGGGGAGAGGTGGCCGCGAAGCGGCCGGAGAGGGGGCCTGCGCAATCAAAAGGCGCTTTAGGAATGCGCCGATTTCCCCTCTCCGTCTCGGCTTCGCCGAGCCACCTCTCCCCGCAAGCGGGGCGAGGAACCCAGGTCGTGCGAAGTTGCCGCGCCTCGCGGCGGTTTCACCCTGCCTTTTCGGTTTTCGCAAAACTCGCGCGTTGAGTGATGCGCGCATACCAATCCCGAATCTCGGCAAACTCGGCCAGCAGGGCTTGTCCCTCGGCGACCTTGACGAAATAGCCGATGATCGGTGCGGCGTGCAGGTCGGCCAGCGTCAGGTCCGTCCCCAACAGCCAAGGCCCTTCGGCTTTCAGCGAAGAGAGCGCCTGCAATGCCGTTCTCGCCTGCCGCAACCCGTTGGCGATCACGGCTTCGTCGGGCGGCGTTTTTTCCAGCCGCTCGACAGCGACATCCCAGACCATGGTCCTGTAGGCGTAGGCGTCGAGCAGGCCGGTGATCTGGTTCATGCGTGCTCGAGGCCGGGCTTCGACCGGCTGCAGCGCCGGGCCGCCAAAGCCTTCGTCGACATAACGGGCAATCGCGCCGGTCTCGTAGAGGCGAAAGCCGTCATGCTCGAAGGCCGGGATGCGGCCGAACGGCTGGTGCTCGAAATACCAGCCGGGAATGCCGTCCGCGGCAAAGATGTCGACGGGCACGAGCTCGTAGCCGACGCCCTTTTCCTCCAGCACCAGCCGCACGATGCGCACATAGACGCTGTAGTCCGCGCCGTAGACGACCGGCTTGCCCATGCCGGTTGGGCTCAGGCCATCGCTTTCTGCAAATTCTCGTCGATCTTGTCGAGGAAGCCGGTGGTCGAAAGCCATGGCTGGTCGGGGCCGATCAGCAGCGACAGGTCCTTGGTCATGAAGCCGGACTCGACCGTCTGGATGCAGACCCTTTCCAGCGTCTCGGCAAAGCGCCTCAGTTCGGCATTGTCGTCGAGCTTGGCGCGGTGCGCGAGGCCGCGCGTCCAGGCAAAGATCGAGGCGATCGAATTGGTCGAGGTCTCCTCGCCCTTCTGGTGCTGGCGATAGTGGCGGGTGACGGTGCCGTGCGCAGCTTCCGCCTCGACGGTCTTGCCGTCCGGCGTCATCAGCACCGAGGTCATCAGGCCGAGCGAGCCGAAGCCTTGCGCCACCGTGTCGGACTGCACGTCGCCGTCATAATTCTTGCAGGCCCAGACATAGCCACCCGACCATTTCAGGCTGGAGGCCACCATGTCGTCGATCAGCCGGTGCTCGTACCAGAGCTTCTTCGCTTTGAATTCTGTTTCGAACTCCGCCTCGTAGACCTCCTGGAAGATGTCCTTGAAGCGGCCGTCATAGGCTTTGAGGATGGTGTTCTTGGTCGAGAGGTAGACGGGGTAATTGCGCAGCAGGCCGTAGTTCAGGGAGGCGCGGGCGAATTCGCGGATCGATTCGTCGAGATTGTACATGGCCATGGCGACGCCGGCGCCGGGTGCGTCGAAGACGTCGTGCTCGATCACCTGGCCGTCCTCGCCGACGAATTTGATCGTCAGCTTGCCCTTGCCGGGGAAGCGGAAGTCGGTGGCGCGGTACTGGTCGCCGAAGGCGTGGCGGCCGACGATGATCGGCTTGGTCCAGCCGGGCACCAGCCGCGGCACGTTCTTCATGATGATCGGCTCGCGAAAGATGGTGCCGCCGAGGATGTTGCGGATGGTGCCGTTCGGCGACTTCCACATCTTCTTCAGCTTGAATTCCTCGACGCGCTGCTCGTCGGGCGTGATCGTCGCGCATTTCACGCCGACGCCGTATTTCTTGATGGCATTGGCCGAATCGATGGTCACCTGGTCGTTGGTGGCGTCGCGGTGCTCGATGCCGAGGTCGTAATATTCGAGCTTGAGGTCGAGATAAGGGTGGATCAGCTTGTCCTTGATGAACTGCCAGATGATGCGGGTCATCTCGTCGCCGTCGAGTTCGACGACCGGGTTCGCCACCTTGATCTTCGCCATGGAAAGAATGCCTCGCTTTTGGGGAACGGAACGGCCTTGCCCGCACGGCTGCCGGCCCTGGGATGCGGCCCGTATATCAAAGGCTTTTTGGCCGCGCAAACGGCGAACCGCGCCGTAGTGCCGGCATTCCTTGCGAAAGCTTCATTTTCGCCGCCAAATGTGGCAGGGGACTGCGAAATGCCGCAAACAGCAGTTCACTGACAGCCATGGCCGCTACCCAGGATCCCGCCACCCCTCTTGCCTCCGGAACTCCAGCGTCCGGACCGGCGATCATCCTGGTCGAGCCGCAGCTCGGCGAGAATATCGGCATGGTTGCGCGCGCCATGGCCAATTTCGGTCTTACCGAGCTGCGGCTCGTCAATCCGCGCGACGGCTGGCCGAGCGAGAAGGCGCGTGCCGCCGCAAGCCGCGCCGACCACGTCATCGATGCCGTCACGGTGTTCGATGACCTGGCCTCGGCGATTGCCGATCTGAACTTCGTCTTCGCCACCACGGCGCGCGCGCGCGACAATTTCAAGCCGGTGCGCGGTCCGGTCGAGGCGGGCAGGGCGCTGCGCGCGCGGCAGCGGGCCGGCCAGCGCACCGGCATCCTGTTCGGCCGCGAGCGCTTCGGCCTCTATAATGACGAGGTCGGCCTTGCCGACGAGATCGTCACTTTCCCCGTCGATCCAGCCTTCTCCTCGCTCAACATCGCCCAGGCGGCCCTGCTGATGTCCTATGAATGGATGAAGTCCGGCCTTGAAGACGAGACCAGGACCAACTTCTCCGGCCCCGAAATGCCGCCGGCTGCCAAGGAAGAATTGCACGGCCTGTTGGCGTATCTGGAAGGTGCACTGGAGGCGCGCGGCTATTTCCGCCCGGCAGCGAAGAAGCCGAAGATGGTCGACAATTTGCGTGCAGTGCTGACCCGCCCCGGCTTTGCCGAGCCGGAGCTCAAGGTGCTGCGCGGCATCATATCATCGCTGGACAGGTTCTCGCCGGCCATGCCGCGCGGCGACGGATCGCCCGGCGACGATCCAAGGCGGCTTCCGGCGGCCGCGGCACGCGCTGCGAGGGCGAAAGACAAAGACTAGCCTCGGAACGACCCATACCTCACCAGTAACCGAATGTTATTTGGTGTGATCCATTGTCTGGAAAACGATGGGTTCTTTCGATGTTCAATTCAAATATCGGCCGTCTTCGCTTTTTCTTGTACTCAGGGGCACTGGTCTTTGCGGAAATCGTGACATTCGTGCTGTGCGTCGTGGGGACCGTCGGCTTCGAGGGTTTGGCCAATTCGAAACCCGGTCCTTCCAGGGAAGGGCTGGCCGCGGCTGTTCTCGTTACCTCGCTGGTGATCGTTCTGTTCCGCGCGAATTTCGCCTGGCGTCGAAGCCGCGACGCGCAAGGGTCGGGTTGGATCCTTTGGTCGTATATCGTGTTCTCGACGCTGTTCGCGATCCTGCAGGCCGGCACTGTTCTTGTCGTAAAATTCGACGGCGAAGATTCGCATTCCGGCCTTAACCTGCTGGGATTAGCTCTTGTCGGGCTGTGGGCCGTCATCTTGGCGGGCAAGCAGGCGGGCGGTGGCTCTGCGGATATGGCGTCATCCCTGAGTTTCGACGATTTCGACCCGCCCGGGCCGCTGCGCGGCACCGCCGCGCTCCATTCAGCGTCAGCCACCGGCGCGACGGCCCTGGCTGCAGCCTACGCCACGCGGGCCGCGCCGGTGCCGTCGAACCACCCTGCATCTCAACCTGCATCTCCGGCGAACGGCCGGCCGCGGCCCGGCGGCTTCGGCAAGCGCGGCCTTGTGTGACCGGCTCGCCGCATCAAGGCCATGATGGTTCCACATAGAAGCGGCCGGGATAAAGCATCATTGGCCGAAGCAGAAAGCATGGGCCGGGCCTTCCCCCGTGATCTCGTTTGTGATTCCCAGCCCTTAGTGATTCCCAGCCCTTAGTGACTCAATGACAATGACCGATCCATCGAGCGCCCGTCCGATCCTGATGTTCGATTCCGGCATTGGCGGCCTCACCGTGCTGCGTGAGGCGCGCGTGCTGATGCCTGACCGCCGCTTCATCTATGTCGCCGACGACGCGGCGTTCCCCTTCGGCGGCTGGGAGGAGCCGGCGCTGAGAACACATATCCTGGAGTTGTTCGCCAGGCTGCTCGAACGGTTTTCGCCGGCCATTTCGGTCATCGCCTGCAACACCGCCTCGACGCTGGTCATCGATGCGTTGCGCGAGAGGTTTCCCGGCCACCCTTTCGTCGGCACTGTGCCGGCCATCAAGCCGGCGGCGGAACGCACGCGCTCAGGTCTGGTTTCGGTGCTGGCTACGCCCGGCACCGTCAAGCGCCAGTACACGCGCGACCTGATCAGCAAATGGGCGCAGAAATGCCACGTCCGCCTGGTCGGCAGCGACAGGCTGGCTGGATTGGCCGAAGCCTACATGCGCGACGGTTTTGTCGACGAGGACGCCGTGCGCGCCGAGATCGCGCCGTGCTTCGTCGAGCATGACGGGCTGCGCACCGACATCGTCGTGCTTGCCTGCACCCATTATCCGTTTTTGGCCAACCGCATGCGCAAGACAGCACCGTGGCCGGTCGACTGGCTCGACCCGGCCGAGGCGATCGCACGCCGCGCGCTGTCGCTGCTTGCCGATACCGAGGCCCGCTATCGCAGAGAGGCACTGCCGGAAGGCGCCGACCTTGCATTCTTCACCTCGAACAGCGCCGATTTTCCGACGCGCCGGCTGATGCAGGGATTTGGCCTGGCGATATCCTGACCGCAGGCAATTTTCGCTTTGGGAACATCACACCGGACAATGCGTTTTCCCCTCATTGGAAACAGGAGAAACCATCATGCCAGCCACCTCAAAAGCCCAACAGAAAGCGGCCGGCGCGGCATTGTCAGCCAAGCGCGGCGAGACCAAGAAGGGCGCGCTCAAAGGCGCGTCGAAGGGAATGTATAAATCCATGAGCGAAAAACAGCTCGAGGAATTCGCCGAGACCAAGCGCAAGGGCCTGCCGGAAAAGAAGTCGAAACACTGATCGACTGGCCATTCTGACGGCGGATGCCGGTCAATAAAAGGCCCGCGGCTGAGCCGCGGGCCATGAAGTCTCAACGGGCGAGGACGAAAATTACCAGTTCCAGCCCCACCCGCAGCGCCGCACTTTGTAGCGGATCACCTTGCGATGACCGTGGCGCCACACCACCTTCTTCTTGACCACGATGCGGCAGACCTGGTGATGCCTGTGCCCATGCCAATGCCGGGCCTGCGCCGGCTCGGGCGCGACCGCCATCGTGCCGGCCATCACCGCGGCTCCTACCAACGTAAGGAAGAACTTCTTCATGCGAATTCCAGCTCCTCTGACTTCAGTCCCTTCCTGATGCCGCTGGCGCAACCTCCCGCCACATCCGGCACGTTCTACAACCGTAACACTATCCGGTTCGGCGATTCGCGCCAGCCGGAAGCTTGACAGCGGTTAAATCTCCGTTTAACCAGCCCACCAACACCGGGCCGCAATGCCCGGTGGTTTGCTTTATGTGTGCAAGACGTTTGGGAAGCCGGTTTACTTTCCCTATGTCTTGTTTGAAATGACGTGTCCCGTGGGTTTTCCGTCGCGTTGCGTGGAAAACCCTGTCAGGTCTCGAAAACGGAGGCCAGAGGAGGGCGCGTTTCCTTCGCCCGGACCATGAGGTTCCGGGTGTGTTGTTTTGAAAGGGAATGCGATGAGCAAGCGCGAATCCGCGAAGTACAAGATCGACCGCCGTCTTGGCGAAAACATCTGGGGCCGCCCGAAGTCCCCGGTCAACAAGCGTGAATACGGCCCCGGCCAGCATGGCCAGCGCCGCAAGGGCAAGCTTTCCGATTTCGGCCTGCAGCTGCGCGCCAAGCAGAAGCTGAAGGGCCACTATGGCGACGTGTCGGAAAAGCAGTTCCGCAAGGTCTATGAAGAGGCGGACCGCCGCAAGGGCGACACCTCGGAGAACCTGATCGGCCTGCTCGAATCGCGCCTCGACGCGGTCGTCTACCGCGCCAAGTTCGTGCCGACCATCTTTGCGGCGCGCCAGTTCGTCAATCACGGCCACGTCAACGTCAACGGCAAGCGCGTCAACATCGGCTCGTACCGCTGCAAGCCGGGCGATGTCATCGAAGTGCGCGAGAAGTCGAAGCAGCTGGTCATCGTGCTGGAATCGGTGGGCCTGGCCGAGCGCGACGTGCCCGATTATATCGAGGCCGATCACAACAAGATGACCGCGGCCTTCACGCGCATCCCCGGCCTGGCGGACGTTCCGTTTGCCGTGCAGATGGAACCGAACCTGGTCGTCGAGTTCTATTCGCGCTGATCGGCGCGTTCGTCGCGATACAATCGAAGGCCGCCCGTCGAGGCGGCCTTTCTTTTTTCGTTCCTTTTCCGCGGCGTGATTCCGAAATCGATTTCGGTTTTCGGTCCGATGCGCTACTGCGGGCGGCAACAGGATCTTGGGGCGGACGCGCCATGAATATGCTGCCAGACGCCGAAACACTCGAACCGGTCGCCGACACCGAAGGCGGCTTTCATCCGCTGTTTGCCGATGTGCCGTCCTCCGTCGAGTTCAACAAGCTGCGCAAGCGGCTGTTGCGGCTTGCCCGCCAGGCGATCGACGATTTCGCCATGGTGAGGCCCGGCGACCGTTGGCTGATCGCTCTGTCGGGCGGCAAGGATTCCTACGGCCTGCTTGCCGTGCTGCTCGATCTCAAATGGCGCGGGCTGCTGCCGGTCGAGCTGTTGGCCTGCAATCTCGACCAGGGCCAGCCGAACTTTCCCAAGCACATATTGCCCGATTATCTCGACAGCCATGCCATTCCGCATCGCATCGAATATCAGGACACCTATTCGGTGGTCACCGACAAGCTGGCCGAGGGCAGCACCTATTGCTCGCTGTGCTCGCGGCTACGGCGCGGCCATCTCTATCGCATTGCCCGCGAGGAGGGCTGCTCGGCGCTGGTGCTCGGTCATCACCGCGAGGACATACTGGAAACCTTTTTCATGAACCTGTTCCATGGCGGACGCCTCGCCGCCATGCCGCCGAAGCTGCTCAACGACGAAGGCGATGTCATGGTGCTGCGGCCGCTCGCCTATTGTGCGGAAGCCGATCTCGAGAAATTCGCCGGCGCCATGAAATTCCCGATCATTCCGTGTGATCTGTGCGGTAGCCAGGAAGGCCTGCAGCGCAACGCCATGAAGGCGATGCTCGACGACATCGAGAAGCGCATGCCCGGCCGCAAGGACACGATGATCCGCGCCATGACCAATGTGCGGCGTTCGCATCTGCTCGACAGGAAGCTGTTCGATTTCGCCGCCCTCAACGAAACCCTCACCACCAGGCGTCCCAATGACATTTGACGATAGCGCGATCGACTGGCTTGCCGACCTTCTGTCGGAAGCCGCCGTCGCCGAGATCATGCCGCGCTTTCGCCGGTTGAGCGAGGGCGAGGTCCGTCGCAAGACCTCGGCCGCCGATCTCGTCACCGAGGCCGACGTCAATGCCGAACGGCTCATCACCGCCAGGCTGCGCCAGCGTTATCCCCACGCTATGATCGTCGGCGAGGAGGCCTGCTCCGACGACCCGACGCTGCTCGACGGTCTCGGCGATGCCGAACTCGCCTTCGTCATCGACCCGGTCGACGGCACCTTCAACTTCGCCTCCGGCGTGCCGCTGTTCGGCGTCATGCTTGGCGTCGTGATCAAGGGCGAGACGGTCGCCGGCATCATTCACGATCCCGTCGGCAAGGATTGGCTGATCGGCGTTAGTGGCGCCGGCAGCCATATCCGCCATGCCCATGGCAATCTGGAAAAGGTCCATGTCGCCAGACCGGCGCCGATGTCGGAAATGACCGGTGCGGTCTCATGGCACTATGTGCCCGAGCCGGACCGCTCACGTTTGGCGCGCAACCAGACCAAGTCGCTTTCGCAGTTCAACTATCGCTGCGCCGCCCACGAATACCGCCTGCTGGCCAGCGGCCACGGCCATTTCGTCGTCTACAACAAGCTGATGCCTTGGGACCATCTGGCCGGCGTGCTGATCCATGCGGAGGCCGGCGGCCATGCCGCGCGCTTCGACGGCAGCGCCTATCTGCCGTCGCATGTCGGGGGTGGTCTGCTGGTCGCGCCGGACCGGGAGAGCTGGCGAGAGCTGCGCCGCGAGCTCTGGGCGGAATAGCTCTTCGCTGCCAAAGTTGTCCACTCCTGTGCGAAACCGGAGACCTCGAATGAAACCTCGGTCCGCAATTGTTGCAATGGCCTTTGCCCTTGCCTTGGTTGCCGGTGTCAATGAAGCAAGCGCTGGGGAACGCGCATGTGGCAGTCCCGACTCCGTCGACACCATAGACGAGATGTTCTCCGCGATCTTCGCCTGTTGGAAGCCGCCGCCCGGAACCGCGGGCATGACCCTGACGCTGCAGTTCTCAATTCGCCGAAACGGCACGCTTATCGGCAAGCCGCGCGCCACTTACTCCCATCTAGGGGACGATGGTCCGCTCAGCCGGGCCTTCGTGGCTTCCGTCCTCGAGGCGCTCGACAAGGCTCTTCCACTGCCCGTTTCGGACAGTATGGGTGGAGCAATCGCAGGACGTACGCTGTTCCCTCGCTTCACCGCGGTCAGTGAGGGTGCATCCTAGGCGCACGCGCAATGTGCATTAGACCGGCGGGTTATGCGGCTGGAACAGTCTGCCGCGCTCGGCCAGCAGGATCATCAGCAGCGCTGCTACCGACACGCTGCAGAACCCGGCGGCCAGCGGCGTCACCGTGCCGTTGAAGGCTTGGCCGATCAGCGTGCCGAGAATGCCGCCAAGAAATGTCTGCATGAACCCGAGGATCGACGACGCAGTGCCGGCCAGGTGCCCCAGTGGCTCCATGGCGAGCGCGTTGAAGTTCGCGCCAAGCGCGCCGAACGGGACCATGGCGCAGGCAAAGAAGGAAATGAAGAGCCATAGCGGCATCTTCATTTCGATGGAAACGACCAGCCAGGCAAGGCTGATGGCGAGAAACAGCAGCAGCGCGCTTTGCGACAGGCGGCGCATGCCGATGCGGCCGACGAGGCGCGAGTTGAGGTAGTTCGAAAAAGCAAGTACGCCGGCAACCCCCGCGAAGATGACGGGGAACATCTCGCCGACATTGAACACGCTGACATAGATCTGCTGGGCCGAGGCGATGAAGCCGAACATGGCGCCGAAGATGAAGGTGCTGGCGAAGGCGTAGCAGAGCGCGATGCGGTTGGTGAGAACGATGCGGAAGCCGCCGATGATGGAGGACAGCGTCAGCGGCCGGCAATATTCGGGGTGTAGTGTCTCGGGCAGGCGCAGCAGCGACCAGGCGGACACGATCAGCGCGCCGGCTGCCATGGTGACGAAGATCACATGCCAGGTCGCAAACAGCATGATGAACTGGCCGATACCGGGCGCCACCACCGGAATGGCCATGAACACCATGAAGATCAAGGACATGACTTCGGCCATGCGCCGTCCGTCGAACGTATCGCGCACGATCGAGACGGCAATGACGCGCGTCGCCGCCGCGCCGATGCCTTGCACCGCCCGGCATAGCAGAAGCGTGGTGAATGACGGGGCGATTGCCGCAGCGCCGGCCGCCACGACGTAGATCACCAGCCCTGCGACAAGCGGCGCGCGGCGCCCGAAACGGTCCGAGATCGGCCCGAAGAACAGCTGTCCGCCGCCAAAGCCAAGGATGTAGGCGGTGACCACATATTGCCGGTGGTTTTCATTTTCGACGCCAAGCGAAGCGCCGATCTGCTGCAGCGCCGGCAAAATAATGTCGATGGCCAGCGAATTGAGCGCCATCAGCGCCGCGCACAGCGCAATGAATTCCCAGCGCGGAATGGGCAAGGTGCTTGCCTTTTGCTGCGCTTGTGCTTGCTGATCCACGGCCAGTCCGATCCTCAAACGAAAATGCGCCGGCTGGCCGACGCATCCATTCGTTGATTGCCCGATAGCGGGCAGAAATTTTTGCCAAGGTGGGGGCTGCCCCGGCGTTTAGCGCATGACCCCCGAAAATCGCAGGCGGAAGGCCATACGCAGAAACAGAAGTCAGGCGGCGCCTTTGACGCTGACGCCCTTTTCGACGAGGAAGGTCTGCAATTCGCCCGCCTGGAACATCTCGCGGATGATGTCGCAGCCGCCGACGAACTCGCCCTTGACGTAGAGCTGCGGGATGGTCGGCCAGTTGGAATAGTCCTTGATGCCTTGCCGCAGTTCAGCCGACGTCAGCACGTCGACGCCCTTATAGTCGGCGCCGATATAGTCGAGGATCTGCACGACCTGGCCGGAAAATCCGCATTGCGGGAAGCCGGGCGTGCCCTTCATGAAGAGAACGACGTCGTTGCCCTTCACTTCATTGTCGATGTAGTCGTTGATGCCGCTCATGGAATACCCTTTCATGCCTGTGGGAGTCAGGCTCGAACATTACCCTTCAAATAAACCCATGGGTTGCGCGAAACAAGGTGTTTGCCGCCTTGCCATGCAAATGGCGCAAAGGAACGTCTGATCTTGTGCCAAGCCGTTGGCCACCATCTTTCCCGAGGCGCGATGAAAAGACGATATCTCGCCGGGTTCCTCCTCGCCGTTCTGTTCGCCGCACTGTCCTTGATCTGGTGGGCCAGGTCGCCGAGACAGCCATCTCTGGTCGTCGGCGGTGAATTACCGGCGCCGTGCCGCGACGCGAGCTTCGAGGCGGTCGCCTATGTCGTCTGCGAAATCGATCTGCGCCACTATGACATCGGTGTGTTCCACGCAGGCCTCGACGGCAAGGCTTTCGGTTCACTGGACAAATTCGACAAGGCGATGGCGGATCAGGGCCGGCCGGTGCTGCTCGCCATGAATGCCGGCATGTATCACCAAGACCTGACTCCGGTCGGCCTTCTCGTCGAAGACGGCCGGGAGAAGGCGACGATCAACGTCGCCGACAGCGAAGGGAATTTCTTCCTGAAACCGAACGGCGTCTTCCTGGTCCGGAAGGACGGCAAGGCGGCGGTCATGGAGACAAGCGCCTATGCTGCGACCAGACTGGACGTGATGTTTGCCACGCAATCCGGCCCGATGCTGGTGATCGACGGCCGGATTCATCCCCGCTTCGAGCAGAACGGCACGTCGCGCTATATCCGCAATGGCGTCGGCGTGCGTGACGAAAACACTGTCGTGCTGGCGATCTCGCGCTCTGAAGTCAGCCTCGGCAGCTTCGCGCGACTGTTTCGAGACGCGCTCGATTGCCCCAACGCGCTTTTCTTCGACGGGGCCGTTTCGGCGCTGTCGAACGGCGAGCGGATGATTGTTGGTGGAAAGTATCCGGCGGGGCCGATCATTGCCGTGACCGGTAAGAAGCTTGCGAGCCGGTAACTGCAAGAGAGCTCAGTCCGGCACGCTGGTCTGCAGGGCAAGCGCGTGCAGTACGCCGCCCATGTTGCCCTTCAGCGCGTCATAGACCATCTGGTGCTGCTGGACGCGGCTTTTGCCGCGAAAGCTTTCGGCCACAACCTCAGCCGCATAATGGTCGCCGTCGCCGGCCAGGTCGCGAATCGTCACCTTGGCGTCGGGAATGCCTTCCTTGATCAGCCGTTCGATGTCGTGGGCGTCCATTGCCATTGTGAGGATTCCTTGTTCAGGTCGTGATCTCATAGATATGGTCGAAATGGCGGATGAACCACAGCGAAACGGCCCCTCTCGATCACATCACGGGTCCACGACCTCATTTGCCATGAAGCGAGGGAACCAGGATTCGTGGGCGGCGGTCAATTCGCTGACCGGTATCGCACGCGCCTCGCCGAGCTTCAATTCGCTGCCGCCGGTCGAGCCGATCCACGGCGCAAAAACGCCGAGCTTGTTTTGCTGTTCGCGAATGGCGTCCCATTGCTCGCTCTGCGGGTCGATCGACAGCGTCAGCAGATAACGGCCCTGGTCCTCGCCGAACCAGACCGGGATTGGATCTGTGCCGATCAGGCCGGGGATGGTCGCGCCGATGCCGGAGGCCATCGCCATCTCGGCCAGCGCCACCGCGATGCCGCCATCGGAAACGTCATGCGCCGCGGTAACGACACCGGAGGCGATCAGTGCCCGCACGTGGTCGCCGACCCGCTTCTCGTGGTCGAGATCGACCGGCGGCGACGGGCCGTCGGCGCGGCCATGAATGTCGCGCATATAGACCGACTGGCCAAGATGCGTGCCCCATATCATCGGCGCGCCGACCAGCACGATCATCTGGCCTTCGGCGGCAAAGCCGATCCGCACCATTTTCGACCAGTCGGCAATCAGCCCGACGCCGCCAATGGTCGGTGTCGGCAGGATGCCTAGGCCGTTGGTCTCATTGTAGAGCGAGACGTTGCCGGAGACGATCGGGAAGCCAAGCGCCCGGCAGGCATCGCCGATGCCTTTCACGGCACCAACCAGCTGGCCCATGATCTCGGGCCGTTCCGGATTGCCGAAATTGAGGTTGTCGGTGGCCGCGAGCGGCAGGGCACCGGTGGCGGTAAGATTGCGCCAGCATTCGGCGACCGCCTGCTTGCCTCCCTCGTAGGGATCGGCCTCGCAATAGCGCGGCGTCACGTCGGAGGAGAAGGCGAGCGCCTTGGTCGGGTGGCCGTCGACGCGCACGACACCGGCGTCGCCGCCGGGAAGCTGCAACGAATTGCCCTGGATCAGCGTGTCGTACTGCTCCCACACCCAGCGGCGCGAGGACAGGTCCGGTCCGCCTAGCAGCTTGAGCAGTGCCTCGGCCACGTCGGCTTGCGGTGCATCGCCGGCCAGCGGCGCCGGCTTCTTCGGCTCGACCCAGGGACGGTCATATTCCGGCGCCTGGTCGCCAAGATCCTTGATCGGCAGATTGGCAACCTCGTCGCCCTGATGCAGCACGCGAAAGCGCAGATCGTCGGTGGTCTTGCCGACGATGGCAAAGTCGAGGCCCCATTTGTGGAAGATCGCCTCGGCCTGTTTTTCCTTTTCGGGGCGCAGCACCATCAGCATGCGCTCCTGGCTCTCCGAAAGCATCATCTCATAGGCGCTCATGCGCTCTTCACGCACCGGCACCTTGTCGAGATCCAGCTCGATGCCGAGGTCGCCCTTGGCGCCCATCTCGACCGCCGAGCAAGTGAGGCCGGCGGCACCCATGTCCTGGATGGCGATAACGGCGCCGGACGCCATCAGTTCGAGGCAGGCTTCGAGCAGGCATTTTTCGGTGAACGGGTCGCCAACCTGCACGGTGGGGCGCTTCTCGTCGATCTTGTCGTCGAACTCAGCCGAGGCCATGGTAGCGCCCCCGACACCATCGCGCCCGGTCTTGGCGCCGAGATAGACGACCGGCAGGCCGACGCCCTTGGCCTCGGACAGAAAGATTGCGTCTGTTTTCGCGAGGCCCGCGGCAAACGCATTGACCAGGATATTGCCGTTGTAGCGGGCGTCGAAATTGACCTCACCGCCGACCGTCGGCACGCCGAAGGAATTGCCATAGCCGCCGACGCCGGAAACGACACCGGCAACGAGGTGCCTGGTTTTGGGATGGTCCGGCGCGCCGAAGCGCAGCGCGTTCATCGCCGCGATCGGCCGCGCGCCCATGGTGAAGACATCGCGCAGGATGCCGCCGACGCCGGTCGCAGCTCCCTGATAGGGCTCGATATAGGAGGGGTGGTTATGGCTCTCCATCTTGAAGACGACGCAGTCGCCGTCGCCGATGTCGACCACGCCGGCATTCTCGCCCGGGCCCTGGATGACTTGCGGCCCGGTGGTCGGCAGCGTGCGCAGCCACTTCTTCGAGGATTTGTAGGAACAATGCTCGTTCCACATCGCCGAAAAAATACCAAGTTCGGTAAAGCTCGGTTCGCGCCCGACGAGGTCGAGGATGCGCTGGTACTCGTCGGGCTTCAGCCCGTGCGCGGCAATGAGTTCAGGAGTGATCGGCACGGAATTGGAAATGGTCATGATCGGCAATTGTGTCCTTGGGATCGAGTCCCGTCTTATCGCAAGCTTTGCAGCCGATACACCCCGTTAGATGACTAAAACGATGGAAAGCAACAGCTGACGGTAAGTAGCGAAAGATCGCCACTTGACCCGCCGGTTTCAAGCCGGTTCAGGAAAAGCTGTCGTAGCCGGCGCGGCCCTCGTCCAGAAGCCGCCGGATCACCGCGACGCCGTGCGCGATATCGTCCCGCTGTCGCGGCTGCGAGATGCCAAACCGCACGCCGTGAAAGGCCTGTTCGGAACGCCCTGCCTTGAACTCATCCTCGTCGTCGATGAGCACGCCATGTTCGAGGCAGGCCTGTTTGAAAGTGCCGGAAAGCCACGGGTCGGGCAAAGTGAGCCAGACGAACGGCACATTATCCAGCGCCTTGAACTCGAAGCCGTCGAGTGTCTCGCGCACGATCGCGATGCGCGCGCGGATCTCGGCAATGCTGCGCTTGCGCATCTCAGCGGCCTGACCGGACAGCACCAGCCGGCTGCCCACCTCCGCCAGCAGAAAGGGCAGGCCGCCCGTCATCATCTTGTGGGCAACCCGGATGCGGTGACGATAGGCCGGCGGGCAAGCGAGCCAGCCGCCGCGAACACCCGCCGCAACCGATTTCGACAGGCCGCCGGCAACGATGGTCCGTTCGGGAGCATATTCGGCCATTAAAGGCGTTGGGTCATCGGTCAGTCCGCCATAGAGATCGTCCTCGATCAGGACGACGTTATATTGACGGGCGACATGCGCGATTGCCTCGCGGCGCGATGCCGACAGCGTAGTCAGCGTCGGGTTCTTGGCCGTCGGCATCAAAAACATCATCTTCGGATGCTTTTGTGCGCAGACGCGCTCGAAATCCTCGGGATCGATGCCCTCGTCATCAGCCGCCACCAGTGCGGTCCGGCGACCGATCAGGCCGGCGCTGCGCGAGATCTGCGAATAGGTGAGGTGTTCGAAGACGACATAGTCGCCGGGGGCGGTGAGCCCCGCAATGGTTGCCATTACCGCCGCGTGGGTGCCGAGCGTGGGGACAATGGCATCTGCGGCCGGGCGAAAGGAATTGCGTGACAGCCAGCGCCTGCCGGCTTCGAACCAGCGGTCCGGGAAATCACGCGTGTAGCTTGAAATCTCATGCGGATGGTCTTGCGCCGTGCGTGTCAACAAATCCGCGACGATGGCACCCTGGCCGACATCCGGTGCGGCGGTGCTATCGAAGCGCAGCTTGTCGCCGGGCGCATCCATATAGCGCGTGCCTTGTTCGACCGGCCCCAGGAAATCCGGCTTTGCGCTCTCCGACTGTTGAGCGAGAACATAGGTTCCGCGGCCGACCTCGCCGCTGACCAATCCCCGCTCGCGCAGCAATTGATAGGCCCTGCCGACCGTGCCGACGGTCGTGCCGATGTCGTATGCCAGATCGCGCTGCGGCGGCAGCTTTGCCCCTGCACCGATCAAGCCGCGGTCGATGTCCGTCTCGATGGAATCGGCAAGCCGCTGATAGAGCGGGCCGGTGCGGGCGGTCAGGTCTGGAAGCCAAGTTGTCATGGTGACAATTTTTTACATTGCACCGAAATGAGAGTCAATACATATGGAGCGGGTCGTACGAAAAGGCACAATTGCAATCTTGGCAGAAAGAAAATGGGTACAATAGAGACAATCCGCTACGCGGCAGTTGAATTGACCGGAAGCCGCTCGTCGGGCCGGAGATCCTATGTTCGCGGGCTCGTGCAAGTGGTCACGTCATTCGTCCGATGGATCGACAGCCTGCTGGATCGCCGCCGCAGTCGGCTGGTCCTGCTCGAGATGACCGACGCCCAGCTCAAGGATATCGGCATTTCGCGCTGCGATGCCCATCGTGAAGGTCTGAGGCCGTTCTGGGACTGAGGAGTTCGACGGGGCGCTATCGCACTTTAGCGGATGTCCGCCGCCCTGATCCGCGTGACACCATGGTCCACAAGCACCGCCACAATGCACAGCATCAGAAAGAGCCCGGTGATGGCCAGAGCCGAGACGGCGACGCTGGTCGCGCCGTTCTTAGCGAGATCGAGGAACGGGTAGGGCACTTCACCGGCAATCGGCGCCCGCAGCAGCGCGTAGGCCAGATAGGCGATCGGATAGATCATCCACCAGGAGATGTCGCGCCACCGCGTCGAGCCGTCGGCGCCTGCCACAAGCCACCACAGCACGAACAACACCGGCGTCACATAGTGCAGGAGCACATCGCAGAGCAGGAACAGCCCTTGCGGCTGCCAAAGCTGCGCCAGGACCGTTGCATAAACGATGAGGACCAGCGTTATGGCGACGGCTACGCCCGCCCGCATCCGTGGCGCGGCAAAGGCCGGAAACCAGGCATAACCCGTCGACGACAGCAACGAGGCATGGACGAGCACTGCGCCGATGTTGGTCAGGATGGTGAAGAAGCTGAAATAGAAGACCAGCGAGCCGCCAAAGCCGCGGCCGGCTTCCATTGATGCCGGGACGGTGATGCAGATCTGCAGGACGAGCCCGGCCAGGCCGACGACCAGACCGGTGATCTGCAGCACGCGACCCATTGGGCTAGGCAGCAGCGCCGCAGGCCGGATTGCCCGCCTGCCAGCGGGCAATGTCCGAGCCGATGCGCGCGCCGAGCGGTTCCGCCATCAATGGGCCGAACACGTCGACGCGGCTCGAATTGCCTTGCGCTTGCACGACCAGCAACGGCTTTCCACCATAATGTTTGGCCGGCACCAGCAGGAAACGGGGCGTGCCGCTAAACGAATTCAGTTCGTTGGCCATCTGGTAAGATTTGAAGGCAGGGTCCTTGCTGGCGATCCAGCATTTGTGGGCAGCGATTGCCACCTGTTCCATGGCAAGCAGTGACGCGCTCTTGCCCGCCGGCGCCGGCGTGCTCTTCGGGCCTGACTGGCATGAGGCGAGTACAAGCCCGGCGGCAGTAGCGACGGCTAGGCGCGTGGTCGTCGGTGTCATGTTCAAGCGGCGCCCATCTCGAGTTCGGACAGAAAGATCTTCAGACCGTCTGTCATCTCACCCCAGACGCGCGACAGCGCCGGATGCTGCAAGGCGATTTGCTCGTAGGCATCGAATTTCGGATAGGCGTCAAGCAAATCGGGGCGGCCGATCGTTGTCCTGAAATTGTTGAAGACGAACCGGGTCGGCGTCAACCACGCATCGGCAAAGGAGATGTCGTCGCCGAGCGCGAACGGGCCATGCGCCATGCGGGCCTCGATTGCCGCAAGCCCGTGATGCAATCGGGCGAACTGTGCCTTGATCTCCGCCTCATTGCGCTGCGGCACGAAATAGAGTTCGAACAGCTTCATGGTCGGGGCGAGCACGTCGAGGTCGGTAATGCGGGCGAACATGCGCACCAACGCCCGGTCTTTCGTATCCTTGGGCAGCAGCGCCGGCTCGGGGAAACGCTCCTCCAGATATTCGGCAATGACTACCGATTCGACGATCGTTTCGCCGGAACCGGTGATCAGCACCGGAATCCTGTTGAGCGGCGAGATGGCACGAAATGCCTCGGGGATGGGAAACCCCGGCGGCGGCGCAATGAGCTTGAGCGGCACGTTCTTGATGTAGGCCAACGCCCGCACGATCGACGAATAGGGCGACAACGGCCGCGAATAGAGTTTCATGACCGTCGCTCCAGGAGGAAAATTGAAGGCATCAAGCGGCGATGCCCAGCGCGCTTTCGAACAGCGCCCGGCCGTCGCTGCCGCCATGCGCCGCTTCGATCAGGTTCTCGGGATGCGGCATCAGGCCGAGCACATTGCCGCGGCCGTTGACGATACCGGCAATGTCGTTGATCGAGCCGTTGGGATTGGTGCCTACGGCATAGCGGAACACCACCTGGCCTTCGCCTTCGAGGCGGGCCAGCGTTTCGGCATCGGCAAAATAATTGCCGTCATGGTGCGCCACCGGCGCGCGGATGATCTGGCCCGGCTGATAGCGGCGGGTAAACATCGTGTTGGCGTTGGCGATCTGCAGCTTCACCTGACGGCAGACGAATTTCAGCGAGGTATTGCGCATCAATGCGCCCGGCAGCAGGCCGGCCTCGACCAGGATTTGGAAGCCGTTGCAGACGCCGATGACCGTAACGCCCATGGCCGCCTTTTCGGCCACCGCCCGCATTACTGGCATGCGCGCGGCAATCGCGCCGCAGCGCAGATAATCGCCGAACGAAAAGCCGCCGGGAATGGCGATCAGGTCGACATCGGGAATTTCGGTGTCGGTCTGCCAGACGGTGACCGGCGGCGTGCCGGAAATCTTGGTCAGCGCCGCGATCATGTCGCGGTCGCGATTGAGGCCGGGGAGCAGGACGACGGCTGATTTCACCTCAGGCGATCTCCACCGCGTAATTCTCAATCACCGTATTCGCCAGAAGCTTGTCGCACATGGCAT
Source organism: Mesorhizobium sp. M0106 (assembly GCF_040322715.1). Taxonomy (NCBI): domain Bacteria; kingdom Pseudomonadati; phylum Pseudomonadota; class Alphaproteobacteria; order Hyphomicrobiales; family Phyllobacteriaceae; genus Mesorhizobium; species Mesorhizobium sp. M0106. Next base: position 221,651 of record NZ_JAMYUA010000005.1, read on the forward strand.
TCAGATCCGCTTCGGCCTTGGCCTTGTCGCTCTCGGCAAGTTCGATATCAAAAACCTTGCCTTGCCGCACCTGGCCGACGCCGCCGAAACCCATTCCGGACAGCGCATGCTCGATTGCCTTGCCTTGTGGGTCGAGCACGCCGTTCTTGAGGGTTACGGTAATGCGGGCCTTGATCACGCTGGACATGCTCCTGTTCACCTGTTGAGCTGGCAAGCCATCAATGTGGCTTGCCTTTGACGCCGTCGGTCGATGCGACGAGCACCGGTCCGGCCGGGCGCGGCGGCTCGTTCTCGTTCATGATGCCGAGGCGGCGGGCAACTTCCTGATAGGCTTCGACCAGCCCACCCATGTCACGGCGGAAACGATCCTTGTCGAGCTTATCCTGTGTCGCCACGTCCCACAGCCGGCAGGAATCCGGCGAGATCTCATCGGCAACGACGATGCGCATCATATCGCCTTCGAACAGGCGGCCGCATTCGATTTTGAAATCGACGAGCTGGATGCCGACGCCCATGAACAGGCCGGAAAGGAAGTCGTTGACGCGAATGGCCAGTGCCATGACATCGTCGATCTCCTGTGGGCTCGCCCAGCCGAAGGCGGTGATGTGCTCTTCCGAGACCATCGGATCGTCGAGCGCATCGGCCTTGTAATAGAATTCGATGATCGAGCGCGGCAGCACGGTGCCTTCCTCGATGCCCAGGCGCTTGGCCAGCGAGCCGGCGGCGACGTTGCGCACCACCACTTCGAGCGGGATGATCTCGACTTCCTTGATCAACTGCTCGCGCATGTTGAGCCGGCGGATGAAGTGGGTCGGAATGCCCATCCGGTTGAGATGGTTGAAGATGTGCTCGGAAATGCGGTTGTTGAGCACGCCTTTGCCATCGACGATTTCATGCTTCTTCTTGTTGAAAGCGGTAGCGTCGTCCTTGAAGAACTGGATCAGCGTGCCAGGCTCCGGTCCCTCATAAAGGATCTTGGCCTTGCCTTCATAAATGCGGCGGCGATTTTTCATCTGATTTTTCTCTGGATTTGCGGGCAGGCGGCAAGCGACCAGTTCCTGTCCGTCTGCCTAAAATAAGACGGCGACGGTGGGGTTCAATGCCGGTGTCTATCCCAATCGCACTGTTTGCTCAATCGGCAAATCCTTTCAATCAACCGCTTTCGGGCACCGAAATGCCGCAGCGCAGCAAGCAATGTAGCATATTGACCGGCCGGCGCCCTTTTGGTTTGTGCTCCGGCAACACATATTGGCACAACGAATCGGATTTCACGGAGGGATGCCATGAGCAGCATGAAAGACCGCGAAGAGGGCTTTGAGCGCAAATTCGCATTCGACGAGGAACTTCGGTTCAAGGCTGCGGCACGCCGCAACAGAGCGCTCGGCCTGTGGGCTGCCGAAAAGCTCGGCAAGTCCGGCGCCGATGCCGACGCTTATGCCAGGGAAGTGGTCGTCAGCGACATCGAGGAAGCTGGCGATCACGACGTTTTCCGCAAGATACGCAAGGATTTCGATGCCGCCGGCATCGACCAGTCGGACCATCAGATCCGCCGCACCATGGATGAATTGATGGCGCAGGCGATCGAGCAGATCAAGAACACCTGATCCCCATCGATACTCTTCGAATGCTGGACCAATCGACCGCCCGGCCTCACCGGGCGGTTTTTCTTTGCCTTTGCGGTCATTTCCGGCTGAATTGCTGCAAGCAAAGAGGAAATCGCCAATGTCCCTGAAGTCACGCCTTGCGGCCGACGAGACGCTGTTCACCGCATGGTCCGGCGTGCCGGATGCCTTGACGGTCGAGATACTGGCCAGGCAAGGGTTCGACGCGGTTACGCTCGATATGCAGCATGGTGGCCATCACGAGGACAGCGTGCTGCGCGGGCTTGTGCCGGTGCTGGCCGCCAACAAGCCGGCTTTGGTACGCATCCCGGTCGGCCGCTTCGACATGGCCAGCCGTGCGCTTGACTTCGGCGCCGAGGCGGTGATCGCCCCGATGGTGAATTCGGTGGCGGACGCAAAGCTGTTTGCTGCCGCGATGAAATACCCGCCACTCGGCGAGCGCTCCTGGGGCCCGACCTATGCTTTTCCGCGCCATGGCAAGGGCGACTATGCCGACTGGCTGCGCGACAGCAACCAGCGCACCATGGCGTTCGCCATGGTCGAAACGCGGGCCGCGCTTGATTCACTCGACGGCATCCTCGACACGCCGGGCATCGACGGGATATTCCTTGGCCCGTCGGATTTCTCGATCGCCTGGTCGAAGGGCACCACCGTCAGTTCGACGCTGGAGAGCATGATGGGGACCGTCGCCTCGATCGCCGACCGCACCCGCAAAGCCGGCAAGCATGCGGCGATCTATGTGATGGAACCGGCCATCGCCGGTCGCGTGGTGTCGATGGGTTACCGGCTGCTGGCGATGGGTTCCGAGCATTCGCTGATTTCGCTTGGGGCAAAGACCCTGCTGAACAGCGTCAGGGATTCGATCGCTTCCTAGAGCAAATCCAGGAAAAGTGTGAAACGGTTTTCCGTCCGGAATTGCGTCAAAACAAAGAGATAGAGCGGTTCGCCGTTCCGTGAAACGGTGAACCGCTCTAGAGATCCGTCAGGAATTTCGCGAACGTCATCGAGCCTTCAGGCCAGGGGCCGAAGCCGGAATCCGTGTTGAGATGACCGGCATCCCCGGCGTCGATGAACAGCGAGCCCCACGCCGCGGCAATGTCCTCGGCGACGCCGAAGGCGCAGAACGGGTCGTTGCGGCTGGCGATCACCACCGACGGAAACGGCAGCGGGTCGCGCGGATAGGGGCCGAAGGTCATCAGGTGCCTCGGCTTTATCTCTGGATTGGCGACATCGGGCGGCGCCACGAAGAAAGCGCCGGCGACCGGCCTCTCGAACCGAGGCAATGCTTGAATGACCGCCGCGACGCCAAGCGAATGGGCGACGATGACGACCGGCCGCTCGGCCTCGTTAACCGCCTTGGCGACACCGGCCGTCCAATCCTCGCGCACCGGCTTCGACCATTCCGCCTGTTCGACGCGGCGCGCTGTCGATAGTTTCGACTGCCAGCGGCTCTGCCAATGATCGGGGCCGGAATTGGTGTAGCCCGGCACGATGAGAATATCTGCTTCCTTGACTTTCATGGCGCGCATGTAGCGAGAGGCGCTGTCGGGTGCAACCGGGTATGAACTCAACAGCGACACGCAAACGGCCGCTCACGAGCCCGGTTCTGCTCGCTATTGTGAACACCCTGTTCGCTTCTTGCGCTCTTGTGTGAACGATCGCGATCAACGATCTGTCGCCAGGAAAGAATGGCTGTTCCGAGATTTTGGCACGGACATGGCGTAGAATGATTGATGGCGCCGGATTGCTCTGTTGGAAGCTTGTCGAGCGCCGCCTGAACGGAGCACTTTGATGAGCGAACTGCCTTTTGCCGCGACGACCCCGGTCAGCGTTGCCCGCGTCGGCTTGCGGGCGCGCGATGCAGACAATCTCGCTGCCTACTATCGCAAAGTCGTCGGTTTGCAGGAACTGAGCCGCGCCGGCGGCACGATTACGCTCGGCGCAGTCAATCGCCCTTTGCTCGACATCGAAGCGGATCCGGCCGCGAAACCCGATGACCCGCGCAGCGCCGGTCTTTTCCACACCGCCTTCCTGCTACCCAGCCGGGCCGATCTCGGCCGCTGGATCAACCATGCCATCGCCAACAAGATCGGCATCGAGGGCGCATCCGACCACCTGGTCAGCGAGGCTCTTTACCTAACCGATCCGGAAGGCAACGGCATCGAGATCTATGCCGACCGCAGTCCGCAGGACTGGAAATGGAACGGTGACAAGATAGCGATGGCGACGGAGCGGCTGAACATTCCGTCGGTCGTTGCCGAGGTGCCGGCCGGCGACACCGGCTGGCAGGGCGCGCCGGAAAACAGCATTATCGGCCACGTCCATTTGCGGGTCGGCAGGCCGGAAGAAGCCGAAGCATGGTGGCATCAGGAGTTCGGTTTCGACACAGTGGCAAAGTACGGTGGCGCGGCGGTGTTCCTGTCGTCCGGCGGCTATCATCACCACATTGGCGCAAATGCGTGGCAGAGCGCGGGCGCCGGTCGCCGCGATCCCGCCCGCTCCGGCTTGGCCTGGGTCGAGATGCGCTCGGACAATGCCGCAAGCGAGACCACCCGCGAGGATCCGTGGGGCACGGTAATAAGGACGGTTCCCGGTAAGGCGTAGGCTAGAGGTTCGCTTTTTCGAGCAAGTGGCCAAGCATGAGCAGGCCCGCTGGCCATACGCCCAGGCGGGCCTCATTTCCCATATGGCCGAGATCGCCGGCATCGGCGATATCCGCGCCCCAGGCTGCGGCAAAAGCGGTCGCCTTGTCGAATGTGACGCGCGGGTCGCTGCGGCTTGCCACCACCAATGCCGGGAAGGGCAGGCGCTTCAGCGGCATCGGCGCGAACGGGCGCACCGCGTCGAATGAGGGATCGGCATCCTCGACATTGGTCGCGGCAACCAGGAATGCCGCCGCGACCTTGTCGAGTTGGCTTTGACTGGCGCCGGCAGCCCACTTCACCGCCGTCGCCACCGCCAGCGAATGCGCAAGCAGCACGACGCGGCGCGGTGCGGCGGCCACCGCGGCATCCACCTGGCCGATCCAGTCTTCAGGCTTTGGCCGGTCCCACTCGGCCTGCAGCACGCGGCTCGAATTGGGGAACACCCGGCACCAATGCGACATCCAATGATCCGGCCCGGAATTGCCGCGCCCGGGCAGGGCAAGGAAATCGAAATCTCCGGCCGACGAAATCATCAGGCTTCTCCGAACACTCTGCTGAAGATCGTATCGACGTGCTTGGTATGATAGCCCAGATCGAATTTCTCGCGGATCTCGGCCTCGGGCAAGGCTGCGACAACGTCCTTGTCGGCCAGAAGTTCCTCAAGAAAATCAGCGCCTTGCTCCCACACCTTCATGGCATTGCGCTGCACCAGCCGGTAGGCGTCCTCGCGCGAAACACCGGCTTGCGTCAGCGCCAGCAGCACGCGCTGCGAATGCACAAGGCCGCGGAATTTGTTCATGTTCTTCAGCATGTTGTCGGGGTAGACGAGCAGTTTGTCGACAACGCTGGTCAGCCGCGACAGCGCGAAATCGAGCGTCACCGTCGCGTCGGGCCCGATCATGCGCTCCACCGAGGAATGCGAGATGTCGCGCTCGTGCCACAGCGCCACATTCTCCATTGCCGGCAATGCGAAGGAGCGCACCATGCGGGCAAGGCCGGTGAGGTTCTCGGTCAGCACCGGGTTGCGCTTGTGCGGCATCGCCGACGAGCCCTTCTGTCCGGGTGAAAAGTACTCTTCTGCTTCAAGTACCTCGGTGCGCTGAAGATGGCGCACCTCGATCGCCAGCCGCTCGATCGACGAGGCGATCACGCCGAGCGTGGCGAAGAACATCGCGTGGCGGTCGCGCGGAATCACCTGCGTCGACACCGGCTCCGGCTTCAGTCCGAGTTTCTTGGCCACGTATTCTTCGACATAAGGGTCGATATTGGCGAAGGTGCCGACCGCACCAGAGATGGCGCAGGTGGCGATGTCCTCGCGTGCATGCACCAGCCTCTCGCGGCAACGCGAGAATTCGGCATAGGCCTGCGCCAGCTTGACGCCGAAGGTGGTCGGCTCGGCATGGATGCCGTGGCTGCGGCCGATGGTGATGGTGTCCTTGTGCTCGAAGGCGCGGCGCTTGAGCGCCGCAAGCAGCCCGTCAATGTCGGCCAGCAGGATGTCGCTGGCGCGGGTGAGCTGCACGGCAAAACAGGTGTCGAGGACGTCGGAGGATGTCATGCCCTGGTGGATGAAGCGGGCGTCCGGCCCGACGAATTCGGCAAGATGGGTGAGAAAGGCGATGACGTCATGCTTGGTGACGCGCTCGATCTCGTCGATGGCTTCGACGTCGAACTTCGCCGCCCCGCCTTTCTCCCAGATGGTCTTGGCGGCCTCCTTCGGGATGACGCCGATCTCGGCCAATGCGTCGCAGGCGTAGGCCTCGATCTCGAACCAGATGCGGAACCGGGTTTCGGGCAACCAGATGGCCACCATTTCCGGCCGGGAGTAGCGAGGGATCATCAGTCGGTCCTGACTTGCGAGAGCATTTGCCCGCGTCCTAACAGAGGCAGGCAAAATGCTCAACGTTGCTGGCGCGCAAACCAGACACTGGCGACAGCGAGCGCAATGAAACCGAGCGGAAAATACAGCCGGATGCCGAGGACGACGAACTGGTAAAGCGCCGTCAACATCGTGAACACGAACTGGAAAACCCAGGTGATGGTGAGCGCGGGTGCATGCCATTGGACGTAGTAGGAGCGGTATTGCAGCCCAAAGAGGCCGCCGGTGAAGGCAATCGTCGCTGCGAGAAGGCAGACGAAGGCGGCGGCGAGGGCGATCTCCCAGTGGCGTCCGAGCGAGACGAGCCGCGCCAGGAACAGCCCAACCGGCAAAGCCAGCGCATCGCCGGCAGCATAAAGCAGCGAGACGAAGCGGATCTTTGCCGGGGTCTCCCAATCGTACTGCAGCAGATTGAGCAGCGCGCTGGCGCCCATCGCTGTGGCCCACAGCAAGGCACCGGCAAATGCGGTGCGCAGCGACGGCAGAGCACGGCGGAGACGGCGCAGAGCGCGATAGCGCATGGCGGGGAACGTCACAGGCGACCGGTTACCGCGATCCAGCGATAGTCCGGCCCTTCGAAGCCGTATTGGCGCACCGCGATCAGCACGGCATAGGTGCTGACGCTATCCAGCGAAAATGTCTGAACCGCGCCGATCTGGTACCCATTCGGACAGCCTCTGCTTTGCGGGATCGATTTGTCCTCGTGAATGATCCTCGTCTGGCCGCCATCCTTCGCCTCGATGCGCAGCAGGCGAAAGCCATTGATCTCGCCCTGGCTCTGGCAGCGTTCGGTGTCGTTCATGCCGATCTGGTCGAGCCGGAACTCGAGCGGATCGTCGACCGGCGAGAAGATCGGGCGCGGATTGACCACCATGCGGAAGGGATCGGCAGAAAGCTCGGTCACCGGGTTGAAGCCGGCGGTGATGCCGCGATTTGCCGTGAGTTCCGCCTGACTGACGATCGCTTCGCCCCTTTGCCGGGCCTGCAGCCGCGCTGCGGCCACCGTGGCATTCTCGTCGTCGAGCCGGACACGTATCGGCGAGCCCTTCAGGAAACTGTCGTCGGCCGTGTCGATATAATAGCGGGTCGCATAGGGAAATCCGGATCCGTCCTGGACGCCGTATTCCTCGAAGGCAAAGACCCCGCCATCACTGCTGAAGCCGAGGATCTCAAGCTCGGCGACATCGCCTGCGTAGGCGGCGGCCAAAGTTGCAAGCGGGGCAAGCAGGCAGACTGCAAACAGGGCAAGATTTCGCATGGGGCTTTCCATTCCGGCGGTCGACGCCGTTAAATTCCTATCACGATGCCGTCAAAAGATCGTGCTGACTGAAACACAAAGTCGATGCATCCAATCCGGCCGTCGTTTGTTATTGTCGGCAGCTTCACCGCATCGTGCCTTCCGAAAATCTGGATCTATTTTCGTAAGGCACGGTGCATTGATTCAAAATGTTTAGAGTGTCCTTTGCGCGTTCAAAAGGACGCGCGGCGCTCTAAGGGAGACCCCCGTGACAGATGCAGCCAAGATTCGCGAACGTATGGAAGTGATCGGCGCCGACGGCGTCCATGTCGGTACCGTCGACAAGGTTGACGGAGATCGCATAAAGCTGACCAAGCGCGACAGCGGCGAGGGCGCTCACAGGGGCCATCACCACTTCATTCCTCTCAGCCTTGTCGCCGAGGTCGAGGGCCAGAAGGTGCGGCTGTCGGCAAACTCGGATGTTGCGGTCACGTTCGAGGAAGAAAAATCCGAACCCACCTGATCATAATCCAGTCTGATAACGGCTCACCCGAATGAGCGTTGCGCGTTCAGCGCGACGACCAGACCGGGAACAGATCGCCCTCGGCTGGCGTCGCGGCAAAGACGCCGCGGCTGATGGCGCGCGCCATCGTGGCGCCGGCCGCGGCGTAGAGATCGATTGCATCGTTGAGCCCGAGCTCGATGCCGCTCTTGCCCGTTGCCAGCGCGAAGACGAGATCGCCGTCGGCGGGCGTGTGCGTCGGCCAAATGGCACGCACAAAGCCGTCATGCGCTGATATCGCTAGGCGTTTGGCGGCGGCCTTGGTGAGTACCGCATCGGTGGCGATCACAGCGATGGTCGTGTTGGCGCCGGTTTCCGCCTGCTCTGCCGCATGCTTGTCACGGAACTTCAGCAAGACCTTTCTGGCATCGTCAGGCATCGGGTAGGGATAGCCTAACCCGCCGAACTCGTCGCCGATCTCGAACGGCGCCGCCCAGAAATGGCGGGTCCCGGCGACCGTCACCGAGCCGGTCGGGTTGACGGCGGCGAGCGCGCCGATGGTGACGCCGCTGTCCAGCACCGTCGAGGCCGAGCCGAGCCCGCCCTTCAGACCGGAGCTCAGCGCGCCGGCACCCGCGCCGGCGGTGCCGAGCGCAAAGTCGATCGCGGCGGCTTGCGCGGCTTCGTAGCCGAGGTCGCGGTAAGGCGGATACCGGCCCCAATCCTTGTCGCCGCCATTGCGCAGATCGAACAGGATCGCCGCCGGCACGATCGGCACGCGAAAGCCGCCAACCTCGACGCCGATGCCTCTTTCGCGCAACGCCGCCTGCACCCCCGACGCGGCGTCGAGGCCAAATGCCGAACCGCCCGAAAGCACCACGGCATGGATGCCTTGGATCGAATTGTGCGGCTCGAGCAGGTCGGTTTCGCGGGTGCCCGGCGCACCGCCCAGGATCTGCACGCCAGCCACGGCTGGTTCGTCGCAGATGACGGTGGTCACACCGGATTTCAACGTCGCATTCGCTGCACTGCCGACACGCACGCCGGCGACGTCGGTGATGAGATTGCGCGGACCGGTACGGAACATCCCCGTGCTGGACATCATTGGCTCTCCGCCGACAAGAAACGGCCGCCGTCGAAACGGAAGGCGCGATAAGGATTTTGCGTCAGGTCGCCTTTTTCGTCAAAGCGGATCGGTCCGATCGCCGTGGTGAAGTCATGTGCGGTCAGTGCATTGGCCAGCCTCTCGCCGGAGCTTTGCGTCAATGCCGACGCCGCCTTGGCGATCTCGACCGCGGCATAGGCGGGAAGCGTGTAACCTTCCGGCACGATGTTTTGTCCGGCAAAGCTCTGCAGCACCTTGGGGTCGGCGACATCGGCCCATTCGGGCGGCGCGATCATCAGCGTACCGACGGCATAAGGCACGTCGCCGAGCGGCGCGCGCAACGCTTCGCCGCCGGCAAACACCATGCCGGTATTTAGCTGGCCAGCATCCCGGCCCATAACGGCGACATCATCGCCGTCGCCGCCGGCAAAGACATGCGTTGCGCCGGCTTTCTTCAGCCGGCCGATCAGGCCGATCTGGTTGTCGAGCTGCGGCCGGAACGTGTCGACGAACACCGGCTTCAGAGCTGCTTGCTCGGCGGCTGCCCGAAATGTCTCGGCCATTTCGCGGCCATAGATCGTACCGTCGTCGACGATGGCGAACAGCTCGGTCTGCCATAGGTGGGTGAGGATGGCAGCAACGGCATTGCGCTCGTCGTCGCCGCGCGGCCCGAGACGATAGATCGGCCATCCGGTCTTGGCGCGCCGGTCGGTCAGGCTTTCCGTGCGAACGCCGACGGTGATCACCGGTATGCCGGCATCCTTGAGGATCGGCAGAGCCGCCTCGATTGCGTCGGTGCACAAAAACCCGATGACGACGTTGACCTTGGCCGCGGTGAACTCCCGCGCGGCGGCGGCGCCACCGTCGGCCGTGCAGGCGTCATCGATCGTCTTGATTTCGGCATCGTTCGCTTCAGCCGCCATTGTCGCGCCGGCCTCGATCTGTTTGCCGAGGATCGCCGACGGCCCCGACAAAGGTGCCGCGACGCCGACCAGCAGCGTCTCGGCATTTGCACTGCAGGCGACCGAGAGCCAGGCCAGCACCGCTATCGTGGTTGTCCAAGGTCGCATGCGAGCGAAGAATTCCTCCACGCCGGTCGCGTGGTTGCCGGCGCCAATGCCGTCAAGACCTAAAGGCTGGCCAGCTTTGGCGCAACACGCGAATTCGGGATATAGGTCAAGCACTTCGCTTGTGGCCTGCAATATCCCCCCATATATAACGGTTGGTTCTGACTAGTGGAAAATCATCGGTGCTGAAGAAGAATGACATCGGGCCGCAGGCCTACCGCGACGCGATGGCCCATTTTGCTGGCCATGTGCATGTAGTCACCACCGATGGCCCTGCCGGCAGGCGCGGCGCGACGGTGATCGCGGCCTGCTCGGTGTCGGACACGCCGCCAACCATCCTGGTTTGCCTCAATCGTGAAAATCCCAAGAACGAGCCGTTCGTGGAAAACGGCAAATTTGCCCTGAACACGCTGGCTTCGGATCAGGAGCCGCTGTCGATCGGCTTTTCCGGCATTACCGGCCTGCCGGTCGAGGAGCGTTTCGCGTTGGCCGAATGGGATGTGATCTCGACCGGTGCGCCGACGCTGAAGGGCGCGCTCGCCGTCTTCGACTGCGAACTGATCGACTCCAAGGATCTGGCCACCCACCGTGTGCTTTTTGGCCAAGTTACAGGTTTGCGCATCGGCGATAATTTGCGGCCGCTAATCTATCACAACCGCGGCTACCACGCTTTGTAGAGGCTTTCAGATGGCCGCGCCCGCGAAAACAGAATGACCGAGTTGAAAACCGCGTCCGACGCCGCGGACGGTCGACGAGACGCTCGATCTGTTAACCCGTGCGGATTATGTGCGGACCGGTCGCTGGCAACCGTGCTGTTTTTATGCGTTCGGTCGACGCGCGCCCGTGGATCGAGGCTGGCGTGAAGCGCGTCGCATAACCACATGTCTGCCAGGGAGAAAATCATGGAACGCAGTATCTATCTCGATGAGGCCCGCGACCCGCTGATCATCGCGGAGGGCTGGATGAAGGACGGCAAGGATGTCGCCATTGCCACTGTGGTCGAGACCTGGGGCTCGGCGCCGCGCCCGGTCGGCAGCCACCTGGTCATCGATGCGGAAGGCAATTTCCACGGCTCAGTCTCTGGCGGCTGCGTCGAAGGCGCGGTGGTCACCGAGGCGGTCGATGTTATCGATAGCGGCACGGCCAAAATGCTCGAATTCGGCGTCGCAGACGAGACCGCCTGGCAAGTCGGCCTGTCATGCGGCGGCCGCATCAAGGTCTATGTAGAAAGATTGGGTTGATCTCGAATGGATCCCTATGCGCTGAAGACACTCAACGCCGAACGCCGCGCCCGCCGCGCGGCAATCCTGGTCACCGATCTCGACGACGGCCGCGACCGTGTCGTGCGCGAGGGCGACCGGGTAGCCGGCGAACTCGGGGCGGCCATCGCCAAGGCATTTCGCACGGGCAATTCCGGTTCGGTCGAAGCTGAGGGACGGACCTTCTTCCTCAACGCACATCTGCCGCAGCCGCGGCTGGTGGTGATCGGCGCCGTCCACATCAGCCAGGCGCTGGCACCGATGGCCAGGATCGCCGGCTATCCTGTCGAGATCATCGATCCGCGCACGGCCTTTGCCACGCCCGATCGTTTTCCCGATATCGCGCTGCATGCCGAATGGCCAGAGGATGTGCTGACGCGTCAGCCGCTCGATAGCTATACGGCGCTGGCTGCTCTCACCCACGATCCGAAGATCGACGATTCCGCGCTGAAGGCGGCGCTCGACGCCGGCTGCTTTTATGTCGGCGCGCTCGGCAGCCGCAAGACCCACGCCAAACGTGTGGAACGCCTGCTGGCTTCGGGAGCGACCGCCGACCAGATCGCCCGCATTCATGCCCCGATCGGCCTCGACATCGGCGCCGCCAGCCCCGCCGAGATCGCCGTCGCGGTGTTGGCGCAAGCGATCCACGCCTTTCGCTCCCGCGGCCTCGAATCCAAAGGCGCGGTCGCGTGAAATTTGGTCCCGTTGCGATCGATGCGGCCGAAGGGGCAGTGCTGGCGCACGCCACCACAGCCGGAGAGCGCCGCTTCCGCAAGGCGCACAGGCTAAGCGCCGGGGATGTGTCCCTGTTGAAGGCCGCTGGCATTTCCGAGGTCGTAGCGGCGGTGTTGGCGCCCGATGATCTCAGCGAGGACGTCGCTGCCGAAAAGATCGCCGCATCCATGATCCATCGCAACATCGAGGCGAAGCCCGCCGCGACCGGCAGGGTCAACCTCCACGCGCAGGCTGCCGGCATGTTCACCGTCGACGCGGCGATGATCAACGCCATCAACGCCGTCGATCCGACGATCACCATCGCCACGCTCGCGCAGCATGCGCCGGTGGAAAAAGGTCAGATGGTAGCAACGGTGAAGATCATCCCATTTGCGGTCGCCTCCGCTTTGGTCGATGCCGTGGCAAGGATCTGCGCCGGCGGCGAGATATTTGCGGTCAACGCCTATCAGCCGGTGCGCGTCGGCGTCATCCAGACGGTGCTGCCCGGCATCAAACCCAGCGTGCTCGACAAGACGCTGCGCGTCACCGAAGCGCGCCTGGCGCGTTCGGGCGGCAGGCTGACGGCGGAGCGTCGAACCCCGCATGAAATTATCCCCGTCGCCGACGCTGCGGCCTCGCTGATCCGCGACAACGATATGGTGGTTATCTTCGGCGCCTCGGCGATGGCCGATTTCGGCGACGTCGTTCCCGCTGCGATCGAAAAGGCAGGCGGCATTGTCATCCGCGCCGGCATGCCGGTCGATCCCGGCAATCTACTGGTGCTAGGCACTCTAGGCGGCAAGCGCATCATCGGTGCGCCGGGCTGCGCCCGCAGTCCCAAGGAGAACGGCTTCGATTGGGTGCTTGACCGGCTGATCGCCGGTGTCGACGTGACCGCCAGGGATATTGCCGGCATGGGCGTCGGCGGGCTGTTGATGGAAATTCCGACGCGGCCGCAGCCGCGCGAGCCATTGCCGGCCAAAGCCGAACCAAAGGTCGAGATCGTGCTTCTGGCCGCCGGCCGCTCCAGCCGCATGGGCGGGCCGAACAAGCTCTTGGCGCTCTTCGACGGCAAGCCGCTGGTCCGTCGCACCGCCGAACGCGCGGTCGGTTCGAAAGCCGCGGCCACCATCGTCGTCACTGGCCACCAGCGCGAGCGCGTGCGCGATGCACTGTCTGGCCTCGATGTGATCTTCGCCGACAATCCGGATTTCGGCGAGGGTCTGTCTTCGTCGCTGAAGGCCGGCATCGCCAAGATTTCCGGCGACGCCGCCGGCGCCATGATTGTCCTCGGCGATATGCCCGGCGTCGCCTCGGCCGACCTCGACAGGCTGATCGAGGCGTTCTGCAGGTCCGAAGGCCGATCGGTGGTGCGGGCCTCGCACGATGGGCGGCGCGGAAATCCCGTGCTGCTGCCGCGTTCGCTGTTTGCCGCGATCGCTCACCTCGAAGGCGATACCGGGGCCCGCCATCTGGTCGAGGCCGAAGGGCTCGACGTCATCGATGTCGAGATCGGCGAAGGGGCAGCCGTCGATGTCGACACGCGCGAGGCGCTGGAAAGCGCCGGCGGCGTGCTGCAGGATTGACAAACCGAAGCCGAAAAACGCATGGCTGAGGGATGGCCTTTCGTTCCTGCTTCCGGTTCCGCTTGCCCCCCTCTGGCCTCCCGGCCCTGCTGATGGCGATTCTTTTGCAGCTCTTTTGTGTCGCCTACGCCAACGCTCTCGAACTCAAACCCTTCAAGGACGATCTGTTCGCCTATCCGGTCACACTCTCGTCCGAGAGCAACGGCGCCTATACGGTCGTCGATTATCGTGAGCTGCGCGACATCAACGCTCGTGACGAAGTGCCTGAGCGTCGTGTGCACGCGCAATACACCGACACCGGCGTGCGTAAGGTGCAGCAGGATCTATTGCTGCCGACCGATGCAGGCGATGTCCGCCACATTGCCGTCGGCAAGACCGGGGGCGCCAGCATCATCGTGCTTTATCTGCACGGGCAGGGCGGCAGCCGTAAGCAGGGTGCTGACGATTTCACTTTCGGTGGCAATTTCAACCGTATCAAGAACCTGATGGCCGGTAATGGCGGCCTCTATCTGTCGCCGGATTTTTCCGATTTCGGCGACACCGGTGCCGCCCAGATCGCCGCATTGATCGGCCACTATGCCGAACAGTCGCCGCGCGCAAAAATCTTCGTCGCCTGCGGCTCTATGGGCGGCGCGTTGTGCTGGAAGCTGGCCGCCCGCAAGGACACCGGCGGGCGCATCGACGGGCTGCTGCTGCTCGGCTCGCTGTGGGACGAGAGTTTCTTCTCAAGCTCCGCATTCAAGCGCCGTGTGCCGGTCTTCTTCGGCCAGGGCAGCAAGGACCCGGTGTTTCCAATCGAGAAACAGGAAGCCTTCTTCCGATCGATTCTGGGCAAATCGAAAGCCTACCCGACCCGCTTTGTCCGCTTCGAGACCGGCACACATGGCACGCCGATCCGCATGACCGACTGGCGAGGCACACTCAACTGGATGTTATCGAACGTCCCTTAGGGCGCGGTGTTGTAGTCGAGCACGGTCTGCGGGTTGATCTCGCCGTCATAAGAGGCATCGACCTCATACTGCACCAGCGAGAAATTGCCGTGGCGAAACAGGTAGGTGCCGGCCGACGAGGCGTCGCCGACGCCGCGCCACTTGTTCAAGGATGAAATCGTTTTGGTGGCCTCGTCATATTCGGAGTTGACCAACTGGTCGTCAGTCTGGAAGCCGATGATGTTGATGCCCTCGACCTTGCCTTCGCTATTGTTGTTCTCATAGCGAATATCGAGTTCCGGTGACGCGAATTGCAATTGCCGGACGCCCGATACGTCGTCGTAGATGTAATAGACTGCGCTCTCATTGTAGGCGGCCATCGAGCAGAAAAAGCGAAACAGCCGTGTCTCGCGTTCGGGCTCGTTTTCGGCCGCCCCCGCATCCTTGTAGCGGAGCGAGTAGGCGTCCGGCTCTCCTCGCGGATCGCCGCCGGGCATGTCCTTGTCGCACTGGTCGCCATAAGTCGCGGCAAACGCCTTGTTGGCCTGCTCAAGCGCTGCGTCCTTCTTCGGCGGCGGCGGTCCTTCGCCGCAGCTTGCCGGCACGGCATCTTCGAAATCGGCCTTTGAGGGTTTCAGCGCACCCTTGTCGATGAAGATTGCGCGAAATGGCGGTTCCTGGATCGAGGCGTTGATCTGGCGCAGCGTATAGCAGCCGGCAAAGACATTCTCGCTGCCGTCCTTGGCCGTCGCCCGGATGGCGACGGGGACGCTGTAATAGATGCTGCCGGCAGCACCGTCTTCGGATACGCCACCGGTTTTGACTTCGACCGTGTCCGTGCTGTCATAGCCTTTGACGAAGGAATTGAAATCCTTGGCCGGCTTGGTGTCGCCGAAATAGTCCCAGGCGCGCGCGAATTCGTGCCGGCTGATGGCACTATAAAGTGACCGGATGACCGCTTCGGCATTCGACCTGTCGTCGATATAAGGCGCGTCGGCGGCGAGCACCGATTGGCCGGCAATGGCAAGAGAGACAAAAGCGGTCGCTGGAAAAAGGGCGCGTCTCATCGGGAACCTCCACTCGATGAAAAATCCTATCATATCGATTGCGGCGACGTGGTGACGCTTGAACAATCGCCTGCGAAGGCGCTACCTCTCGCCCTCGGCAGTCGGGCCGCGTGGAGATTTCTTGTGACCATATCAATGTATGAAGCATCCGTGCCGGTATTTTCGGCGAGGCTGAAGGCACTAGCCAATGTGCTGAACATTGCCGAGCAAAATGCGGCTGATCGCGAGATCGATCCGCAGGTGTATCTGACGGCGAGGCTGGCGCCGGACATGTTTGCCCTGACTAGGCAGGTACAGATTGCCACCGATCACGCCAAAGGCGCGCCGTCACGGCTTGCGGGACGCGAGGTGCCAAAATACGAGGACAATGAGGCGAACTTCGCTGATCTGCAGGCCCGCCTTACCAAGACGCTCGACTATCTCGCGACATTTTCGGCGGCCGAATTCGATGGTTCAGACGACAGGATAGTCGAACTGCGGCTTGCGGGACGCGAGGTTTCGATGCCGGGGATGCAGTATCTACTGCATGCCGCCATGCCCAATTTCTATTTCCACCTGACCACCGCCTACGACATCCTGCGCCACAACGGCGTGCCATTGGGCAAGTCGATCTTCCTCGGATCGCGTTGAGATCCGCTCGGGAGATATCCGCCACGGCGGATATCTCACGGTTGTTTAGCGCAGGGACATTTCCCGGGCGATGCGCGGGAAATCGGCCGGCTTGACGCCGATATCGGCGCGATCGGCATTGCTCATCGAATGGAGCAGCGCCAGTGCCGCACGATAACGCAGCTGTTCCCGCGGACGCGGACGGGCGAACATTTCAGTGAAGAATCCCATGATTCAAGCCCCTTATTGAACCTCCACGGCCGTCAATATAGGCAGATCATGACAATTGTGCAGTGCAGCATTCGCATGGCAGCCATGCTGCCCTGATCTTTTTTGACATAATTCGGCTGTTCCCGCGAAACTTCTGTGGTGCTTCGACCGTAGGCCTCAGTGCCGGCACTTGGCCGGTTTTTCCTCGCCATTCCTGGCGAACTTCCGGACTGCATTCACATGCAGTCCGGCTTTTTTGTTAACCGCAGGGAAAAACTCCGTTCGCCGGCATCCTGGGAAAGTCGCCTGGCCTGCCGTCGGTGGGCTTGGAAGCGGGCGACGCTTTCCTGTATGCTATTGCTTCCTCCTCGCGCAGCCGCGCAAAATTCCCGCCGGAGAAACTCCATGCACAAACGCCGTCTCGGCCAGACCGATCTTTTCGTGTCGCACATCTGCCTCGGATCGATGACCTGGGGCCAGCAGAACACCGAGGCGGACGGTCACGCCCAGATGGATCTGGCGTTTGCGCGCGGCGTCAATTTCATCGACACCGCCGAACTCTATCCGATCCCGCCCAAGGCGGAGACACAAGGCCGTACCGAGACATTC
The DNA here is from genome assembly GCF_040322715.1 of Mesorhizobium sp. M0106. Taxonomy (NCBI): domain Bacteria; kingdom Pseudomonadati; phylum Pseudomonadota; class Alphaproteobacteria; order Hyphomicrobiales; family Phyllobacteriaceae; genus Mesorhizobium; species Mesorhizobium sp. M0106. The sequence goes on from NZ_JAMYUA010000005.1 coordinate 238,691, forward strand.
ATCGGCAATTGGATGAAGGCGAAGCGCAATCGCGACCAGGTGATCATCGCCTCGAAGGTAGTTGGTCGCACCGCCAACACTTGGTTTCGCGGCGACCGCCCGTCTAAGCTGGTGCGCGCCGATATCTTCGACGCTATCGATAAGTCACTCGCCAGGCTCAACACCGATTACATCGACCTCTATCAGATCCATTGGCCGGAACGCGACGTGCCGTGGGGCGCCAATCCGAACCGCATCGGCGCCGTACCGCGACGCTCCGATGCCGCCGGCGTGCCGGAAGGCGAGACGCCGATCGCCGAGACGCTTGCCGTATTTGATGAACTGGTGAAGGCCGGCAAGATCCGCCATTTCGGCCTGTCGAACGAGAATTCCTGGGGCGTCATGCGTTTCATCGCCGAAGCCGACAAGGGCCTCGGCCCGCGCGTCGCCTCGGTGCAGAACGCCTATAATTTCGTCAATCGCACCTTCGAGGTGAACCTTGCCGAAGTCTGCGAGCGCGAGCAGGTGTCGCTGCTTGCCTATTCGCCGCTGGCGCAGGGCTATTTGACCGGCAAATACGATCATGGCGCGCGGCCGCAGGGCTCGCGCTCGCAGTTGTTCAATCGCGGCCAGCGCTACGAGACGCCGAATGCTGCCGAGGTGCAGCTCGAATACAACCGGTTGGCGCGCACCTTCGGCATGGAGCCGGCGCTGTTTGCCAATGCCTATGTCTCGAACCGGCCCTTGGTCACCTCGAACATCATCGGCGCCACCACCATTTCGCAACTCGAAATGGCGCTCTCTTCCGCCGACGTGGTCTGGACCGAGGACATGCAGAAAGCCGTTGACGCGATCCACCAGCGCGTCGGCAATCCGTGCCCTTGATGCGTCGGGACGTGGTTGTCCGATCGTCATAAGGAGAGGGGAACAGCCGTGGACTTCCGGATCGACGCGGTGCGCGCGAAATTTCCGGCTTTGTCGCTGACCGACAAGGGCCGCCGGCGCATCTATCTCGACAATCCTGCCGGCACGCAGGTGACGCAGGCGGTGGCGGACGCAGTATCGCGTTGCTTGCTGACCACCAATGCCAACCTCGGCGGCTTCTTCGAGACCACCGTTGCAGCACAAGACATCGTGGACGAGGCCCACCTGGCGATGGCGGATTTTCTCGGCGCTGCGAGCCCGCAGGAAATCATCATCGGTGCCAACATGACGACATTGACCTACCACATGTCGCGAACGCTCGGCCGCACGATGAAGCCCGGGGACGAGATCATCCTCACCCGCATGGACCATGAGGGCAACGTCTCGCCCTGGCTGCAACTGGCAGAAGACCTTGGCCTTGTCGTGCGCTGGCTGCCTTTCGACCAGCAGAGCTGGCAGATCGAGGAGGCGGCGCTCGCCGCGCTGCTTTCCGAGAGGACGCGGCTCCTCGCGCTCAACTACGCCAGCAATCTCACCGGGTCGATCAACCGGGTGAAGGCGTTGACCGGCATCGCCAGGCGGGCTGGTGCGTTGGTCTACGTCGATGCCGTCCAGTTCGCGCCGCATGGCCTGATCGACGTCCAAAACCTCGGCTGCGATTTCCTGATCTGCTCGGCTTACAAGTTCTTCGGCCCGCATATGGGAATTTTGTGGGGCAGGCTGGACGTTATCGATGCGCTTAAGCCGTATAAATGCCGTTGCTCGTCCAATGCCTTGCCGGAGCGCTTCGAGCTTGGCACGCCGCAAATTGAATTGATGGCCGGCCTGTCGGCGGCTGTCGATTATTTTGCCGAGTTGGGCGCGGCAGCCGGCGCGCAAGGATCGCGTCGGTTGAAAATCGCCAAGGCCTTCGAAGTTTCAATCGCTTACGAGAACCCGCTGACGCGACAGCTGATCGGCGGTCTGTCGGATATTGCCGGCCTGACCATCCACGGCATCACCGATCCGAAGCGGATCAATGAGCGTGTGCCGACGGTGTCGTTCACTGTCGAAGGCATCGTGCCGGAGACGATCGTACGGCAGATGAATGCCGAAAACATCTTCCTGTGGTCCGGCCACAACTACGCCTGGGAGATCGTCCACCAGCTCGGCATTCCGGCCGAGCAGGGGGTGGTGCGCATCGGCATCGCTCATTACAACACTTCAGCCGAAATCGACGAGACGCTGGAGAGCGTGCATCGCGTTGTCGCCATGCTGAGGCAGGAACGATCCTGAGCGGCCCTCGCGGGCGGATCATCGCTTGTGGGCGCCGCCAAAACCGGTGAGGAAGGCGGTGAGATTGTCGCCGAGCTCGTCGCAGAGATAGCCGCCTTCCTGGACGATGACCGTTGGCAGGCCGAGCCCGGCGATCACCTCGCCAATGCGCGAAAAACCAGGCGTGCTCACCGACAGCCCGCCGAACGGATCGCCTTCGAAGGCATCTAGCCCCAGCGCCACCACAAGCGCATCGGGCGAGAAGGCGTTGATGCGCTGGAACGATGCCTCCAGCGCTTCGAGGAACGCTGCATCGCCGGATTTGCGCGGCAGCGGCAGGTTGAGATTGTAGCCGAGGCCGGCGCCTTCGCCGCGCTCGTCGCCATAGCCCCAGAAAAACGGGTAGAAGCGCACCGGGTCGGCATGCAGCGACACGGTGAGCACGTCCGGCCGGGCATAGAAGATGCCTTGCGTGCCGTTGCCGTGGTGCAGGTCGACATCGAGGATCGCCACCCGCGCCGCCTGCTTGCGCAGAACCTGTGCAGCGACGGCCGAATTGTTGATGAAGCAGAAGCCGCCGGCGACATCGGCAAAGGCGTGATGGCCGGGCGGCCGGCACAGCGCATAGGCGGCCGGCGCTCCCGACATCACCGCCTCGGCGGTTTCAACCGCGCTCCAGGCGCTCCAAAGCGCGCTCTGCCACGTCTCGCTGGAGATCGGGCAGGCGGTGTCGGCCATGTGGTAGCCGGCCTGGCCGACCGCCGAGGCCGGATAGGAGCCGTTCCGCGCGATCGGATGGATATTGGGGATGACCTCGGCCGAGGCGCCCTCGATGCGCTGCCAGCGCGCGAAGATATGCTGGAGAAAATCGAGGTATTCCGGCGTATGCACCGCCGCAATCGGGCAGAGCCCGTGATCCCGCGGCCGTTCGATCGTGCAGCCGGCAGCCTTTGCGCCGGCCAACAATCGCTCGACCCGTTCCGGCCTTTCCGGATTGGGCTGCGGCGCGCCGCTTGAGAGGAACGCCTTCGGGTCGTGGCGCTTCTGTTCTTCGGCATAGAAGGCTTTCATGTTGGCTCCTCCGGTGCATCGGCGAAGGCGAAAAAGGCGTCGCCGACGATCTTCTGCACCTGCTCGTAGCTCGACCAGGCAATGCCCAACCGTTCGTAAAAAGCCTTGGCGGTCTCGTTGTCGGTATCGACGGACAGCCTGAGATAGACGCCGCCTGCCTTCCGGCATTGCGCCGCGACCCGGCGCAGCAGGCGCTCGCCGATCCTGCGGCCGCGAAACCGGTCCTCGACATAGAGATCCTGCACATAGACGCCGGGCCGGCCCATCCATGTCGAGAAGATTGGAAAATGCAGACAAAGCCCGGCAAACTCGCCGCCGACCTCGGCGATCAGGGTCGAGAAGGCAGGCTTCTCGCCAAAGCCATAGGTGCGGAGATCCTGAGCTGTCGAGGTGATCTCCTGATGTGCGCCGACATGCGCGCCGAGCCGCAGGAGCGCGGCGTGGATGGTTTCGACGTCCTCAACCCGGCCGGGGCGGATGACAATGTCTCTTGACGGTGGGTTGGTCACGGCCGCATCTCAGAACGCCACGCGGTCGCCGCCTTTGAGCGCCAGCATCTGCCGCGCCTCGGCCGGCGTCGCGACGTCCAGCGACAATCCGTCGAGCACGCTGCGGATGCGGCGCACCTGGTCGGCATTGGACTTGGCGAGTTGGCGCCCGTCGTAGAGGCTGTCCTCCAGCCCGACGCGGACGTTGCCGCCCATTGTCGCCGCAATCGAGATCATCGGCATCTGGTGGCGTCCGGCGGCCAGCACCGAAAACCGGTAGCTGTCGCCGAACAGTTTGTCGGCGATGCGCTTCATGTGGACCAGGTTTTCTGGATCGGCGCCGATACCACCCAATATGCCGAGCACGAATTGGATGAACAATGGTCCCGAGACCAGCCCGCGGTCGCGGAAATGCGCAAGCGAATAGAGATGGCCGATATCGTAGCACTCGAATTCGAAACGCGTGCCACAGCCGCGCCCAAGCTTTTCCAGTACCGTCTCCATATCGGCAAAGGTGTTCTTGAAGATCGTGTCACGGGTAGCCTCGAGCAGCTTCGGCTCCCATTCGTGCTGCCATTCTCGCGGCCGCTCGAGCATCGGGAACAGCGCAAAATTCATCGACCCCATATTGAGCGAACACATTTCCGGCTCGGCCCTGAGCGGCGCGGCCAGCCGCTGGTCGAGCGTCATCAGCGACGATCCGCCGGTGGTGATGTTGATCACCGCATCGGTCGCCTGCTTGATGCGCGGCAGAAACTGCATGAACACCTCGGGGTCGGCGGTCGGCCGCCCATCCTTGGGGTCGCGGGCATGGAGATGCAGGATCGAAGCGCCGGCCTCGGCGGCGGCGATCGCGTCTGCGGCGATCTGGTCCGGCGTCACGGGCAGATGCGGCGACATCGATGGCGTGTGCACCGACCCGGTGACGGCACAGGTGATAATGACTTTGCGCGGTGCCATGGTCGCCTCAACCTTCGACCGGCAGGTCGAGCTCGCTGGCCAGCACCTCGAGCGAGTCGCCGATGATGGATATGATCTCGCCGATCTGCGCGGCGGTGACGATCATCGGCGGCGCGACCATGAAATTGTCGCCGTCGACACCGCCCTTGACCTTGCGTCCGTAGATGATCAGGCCGCGCTCGTAGGCGAGGTCGAGCAGCCGCTGGGTGGCCTTCTTTGCCGGCTCGATCGGCCTCAGAGTGTCGGGATCCGCAAGCATCTCGGCACCGGTGAGCAGGCCCTTGCCGCGGACGTCGGCGATGAACGGAAACCGCTTCGCCAATCGCTTCAGCTCGTCCATCAATAGCTCGCCCATGACAGCCGCGTTGGCGATCAGGCCGAGACGGTCCATCTCGCCGAGCACGGCGAGCCCGGCGGCGCAGGCGAGCGGATTGCCGGCATAGGTATGGCCGTGCTGGAAGCCGCCCGACGCGAGCAATGGCTGCACCAGCCGCATCGGTGCCGCCAGCGCGCCGAGCGGCGCGTAGCCAGAGCCCAGCCCCTTCGACAGCGCGACGATGTCGGGCTTGCAGTTCCAGTGGTCGCCGCCGAGGAATTTTCCGGTGCGGCCGGCACCGCTCATCACTTCGTCATGGATGAGCAGGATGCCGTAGCGATCGCAGATCTCGCGGATGCGCGGATAGTAGCTGTCCGGCGCCACCAGTGCTGCCGTGGCAGCGCCGCCGACTGGCTCCATGATGAAGGCGAGCACGCTCTGCGGTCCCTCGGCGAGAATCTTTTCCTCCAGCATGTCGGCGTAGCGGATGCCGCGCTGTTCCATCGAAAGATTGTCGCGGTCGCGCCAGGCGATGGGCGCCGGCACCGTCGGCATCATCTGCATCATCGGCACAAATGTTTCGGACAGCGCATCGTCGCCGGTAACGGCGAGCGCGCCGAGCGTGCCGCCATGATAGGACGGAAAGCGCGTGATCACCTTCCAGCGGCTGGGCTGGCCGGTGGCGACCGCCCATTGCCGCGCCAGCTTGATGCAGGATTCGATCGCTTCCGAGCCGCCGGAGACAAAGAAGATGCGGTCCATGCCCTCGGGGAGTTTGGCCGCCAGCTGCCGCGCGAGCTCCTCGGCCGGTTCGTTCTCGAAATGCAGGCGGTAGGCGAAGGTGGCGCGGTCCATCTGCCGTTTCATCGCGTCGAGCACGTTGCGATTGGAGTGGCCGATATTGGCAACCATCGGACCGCTCGATCCGTCGATGAAGCGGCGGCCATCCTGCGTCCACATGTAGATGCCTTCGGCGCGGTCGATCAGCGGCCGGCGCAGGCTGGATAGATAAAACAGATGCGAGGCTTCGCGAGTTTCCGGGGCAGGAGACTTCAACATGTCATGGCTTTCCAAGATAGCGGTCGAGGACATTTCTGGTGACGCGCTCGACCATCGCATCCTGCCTTAGCAGGCCGGCAACCCATTCGCAGCTTCCGGCGTGAAACACCTCGCCTTTGCCGCGCCGGAAATTGACGATCATGCCGTTGCCGCGTTTGACCTTGTCGAGGTTGGCATCGCTTGCCTCGCCGAACAGCGTCTCGGCGGTGAAGCGTCCGTCCTCGTCGCCGAGGAACTGGTCCTCGAACCCAATGTCGGCGCTTTCCTCGACCTGGCTCGCCATGCCGACCGCGAGCACCTGTAGCCCATCCGGTGCGCCGCTTGTGGCTGTGGGGTACGGCAGGCCGCCGCGGATCTCGAAGTCGAGCCCGTCGACCTCGTAGCCATAGACGTGGCTGTCGGCGCCGAGCAGGTCGCCATAGTAGATGCCGGTACCGGCAAACGCCCAATGCTCCGGCCGGTAGACCGGAAAGCCGCGTACGCCGCGCGGCGCGCAGCCGCCCCAGCCGGCATAGACGCCTCTTGTCGCGTTGAGGCCGAAGGTCGCCGCACCAGGCCGGCCGATTTCCGGCGCTTCCCAGGAATTGGTGGCGCGCCTTATATCGCCGCCGCGATAGGCCGGGTCCTCGGCGCGGGCGCGGTATTTGTAGCAGACCTGCCGGCGGCCTTCGTCCTCCAGCCTGGTCTGCCACATGAAATTGCCGGCAAAGCGCGCCGCATGACCGCCGCGCTCGACATAGGTGTCGACCGCATCGCGCATTTCCCAGGTCCAATATTCGTCGTGGCCGACGAAGACGACGCAGTCATAGCCATCGAGAATGTCGGGCGAAAAATGCAGATCGTGCTGGCTGGCGAGATCGACGGCGTAGCCGGCACGCTCGGCGAAGCGGAAGAAATGGCTGTCGTAGCTTGCCCAGCCGGACGAGGCGTATTTCTTCGAATGGCCGGTGGCAAAGGCCCATTCCATATGCGGATAGCGCGGCACGGTTTTCGGCGGCACGGCGACTTCGAGCGGCACGCGCGGCGCGTCCCTGGGCAGCTCGACGAACCCGCGGCACCACGGCCGCTGCGTCGACACCATTCGTGCATATTGGTCCCGGCCTGGCCCGGTGATGCCTTCGTAATGGTTGGAACCGCCCCATGTGTTGTAGGCGAGCCAGGTGCCGGTGGCCGCGACCTGCAGTACGCGGCCGGGTTTCTTGCCGGGCTGCGGCGAGACGATGAAAAGGTGATGACAGCGGATCGGCTTGCCGTCGCGACCATCGGCTTCAAGCGTGACGCGATAGGCGCCGGATGGCCAGTCGTCGCCGATGCGAAACTCGAACGACGCTTGCCAGCCGCAGCCTTCGACCGAACATTGGTCCGGCGTATCTTGCCAGCGCGCCGCGATGCCGGTCCCTTCGAACATTGTCGTTTCCGCGCCGCCGTCGCGGATGATCGCGATGCCGAAACCGGCGGCCGTCGAACTGACATGCAGTGCCACCATGTCGCCAGGACGGTAGGAAAAACGGTCGCTGTAGCACCAGATTTCGCCGCGCCTGCCATCCATACCGGGCCATTCCCAGTAATGGGTGCGCACCGCCTGGCGTCGCTGCTCCGGCGTCAGTCCGAAATCGGGAAACTCGGTCGGCAGATGGTTCATGGACACCGCTAAGGTCGAAGGCCGCCATTTCGGCCATCCGCCGGCCAAGCGTCAATTGGAAACGATCGGGCCAGCCGTTGCCGGGCGCTCCCTTGGCCTTGCCGGACAAACAGACTATCTCACAAAGGGCGGCCTTGTCCGCCACGGGAGCCGATATGCTGAGAGTGCAAAAGGTCAGGGTCAACGATATCTACGTGCCGACGGCGCGCAAGAAGACGCTGCATCCCGAGACCGTCCGCCATCTGGCCGAGGACATTCTGGAAAACGGCATGAAGATGCCGATCCAGGTGCGCCATGACGGCAAGCGCCATGTCCTGGTCGAAGGGTTGCATCGGCTGGAAGCGGCCAAGTGGCTCGGCGAGACCGAGATCGACGCCTATCTGGTGCAAGCCAAGCGCCACTGAAGCCACTTATTTCCGTCGTTCGAATCTCCTGTCCCGCGGATTTTTTCGCGGACCGTGTCGGCTTGCGTCTTGTCGGTTCGTCCTAGACACGGAAGCCAAAACCGACGTGTGAGGAAACTTCATGACCACCAAGCTCGACATCGCCCCCAACTCCGATCGCGAGCTGGTTCTCGCCCGCATCATCGATGCGCCGCACGAGAACGTCTATCGCCGCTGGACCGAGCCAAGGCTGTTGACGCAATGGTTCTCGCCGAAGCCGTGGATGACCCCGCGCGCCGAAATGGATGTGCGGACCGGTGGCTCCACCCTTGTCGTCATGGCCGATCCCGACGGCAAGGAGTTCCCGAATCCAGGCATCTTCCTCGAAGTCGTACCGGGCAAAAAGCTCGTCTTCACCGATGCCTATACGAAGGCGTGGGAGCCGTCCGAAAAGCCGTTCATGACGGTCGTGCTGACCTTCGAGGACGAGGGCGAGGGCAAGACCCGCTACATTGCCCGCGTCGCGCATTGGTCGGTCGCCGACCGCGAAGAGCACGAGAAAATGGGTTTTCACGACGGCTGGGGCCAGTGCGCCGAACAGCTTGAGGAGGTCGCCAAGCGACTTTGATGCAAACGGGAGAGGGAGACTGACGTGTCCAGATCGGTATTTTTCGCCATTTTCGCCTCGGCCGCCGCGCTATTTGCCGCGCCGGGCACCATCGACGCAGAGGAGGCCAAGCCCGCCATGACGACCGCAACCGCAACACTGCCGACGCCGGAAAAATCCGGCCTGCTGCCGATCAACGGCCTGAACTATTATTACGCCGTCTATGGCAAGGGCGAGCCGCTGCTTCTGCTGCATGGCGGTCTCGGCACGACCGACATGTTCGCGCCGATCCTGCCGAAGCTTACCGACAACCGCACCGTGATCGGGGTCGACCTGCAGGGCCATGGCCGCACCGCGCTCGGCGACCGGCCGCTCAGCCTGGAGGCGATGGGCGACGACATGGCGGCGGTCGTCAAGGCACTCGGCTACGACAAGATCGACGTCATGGGTTATTCGCTGGGTGGCGGCGTCGCCTTCCGCATGGCCGTGCAGCATCCCGAAACGGTGCGCCGCCTGGTGCTGGTCTCGACCGGCTACGCCGCGGACGGCTTCTATGCCGAAATGCGTGGTCAGCAGGCACAAGTCGGTGCGGCGATGGCCGACATGATGAAGGACACGCCGATGTACAAATCCTACGTCGCGGTCGCGCCGCATCCGGAGGATTTTCCGAAACTGCTCGACCAGCTCGGCGCCTATATGCGCAAGGACTACGATTATTCCGCCGACGTGCCGAAGCTGAAAATGCCGGTCATGCTGGTGTTCGGCGACAGCGACATGTACCGGCCCGAGCACGAGATCAAGTTCTACCAGATGCTTGGCGGCGGGTTGAAGGACGCCGGCTGGATGCGCGAGAACCTGTCGCAGAACCGCCTGGCGATCGTGCCGAACCGCACCCACTACGATGTGTTCTTCGCGCCGGAACTGACAGCTGCCGCGCTGCCGTTCCTCAATGGCCAGACCAAGGTCAAGACCTGGGACGAGGTCGTCAACGAAACGAACTGACGCCCAGTCAATTGTCTGCCGGCCGTCTTCCGCGAGATGGCCGGCATTTCGCCCATGGGGCCTTGGCCCGGCGCATCGGCCAATCGTGTATTGGCCGCATCACAGCTATAGATGGCGCCATCAAAGCTTTTCAATTGACGCTGCCACGCCTATCGATAGGTATGCCGCCTATCCTCACAGGGCAGGGACGCGGGTGATGGCAAGATATCAGGGCGGGTGTTTGTGCGGCGCGGTGCGCTACCGCGCCGAGGCGGCACCGATCAATGAGCGCGTCTGCCATTGCCGGTTGTGCCAGAAGGCGGTGGGTGCCGCCTTCAATGCGCGCGTGCTGTTCCGCATCGATGATGTGACGGTCGACGGACCGCTGGCGACGGTGAATTCCTCGCCCGATCTCAAGCGCGGCTTTTGCCCGCGCTGCGGCACGACGATGTTTTCCCGGCGCGACTCCGCCGGCATTATCGGCATCACCACCGGCTCGCTCGATGATCCCTCGGTGTTCAGGCCTGAGATGCATATCTGGACCGCCTCGAAGCAGCCCTGGGTGCAGATCGACGACGGCCTGCCGCAGTTTGAAGGCGCGCCACCTCCGGCTTGAGGTGGAATCTGGACAAAATTTAATCCGAAGCGACACGAGATAGCCGGCAAAGCGTCATTGGCGGGCCATCATTGCTGCCTATCTATTGCGTGCGGGCAGGCAGTCGAGGAGGCGACGGATGAACGACAGCATCAACACCCTGGATGAACTCTTGAGCGATCCGATGATCAAGCTGGTAATGGAGCGCGACCGCGTGCAACCGGCACAACTTCGCACGTTGCTCGAAGAAAAGGTCCGCCGGGTAGACGATGATGCGCCGGTCAACGATCGCTTTGTACCGCCGGCCCACCTCATGGCCACGACCTGTCACAAGCTGTGGCTGTGCGGCTAGGGTCTTGAAGCGGTCAGCCGGAATTTGCCGGCAAATAGCTGTAATGGCTGCGGAAATAGGCAAGCTTGAAGCCGAGGCGTGCATAGTTGCGGTAGGCTGGCCCGTCACGTTCGGCGCGCGGCGCCTCGATGTCGGCCACGAACAGTTTTGCACCGGCCGCAAGTCCGTCGCGCACCATCGCTTCGCCGAGCATTGCATCGAGGTCGAAGCTCGGCGCCATGATGCCGGGAACCGGCGCGTCGATGCCGCTCCAGGCCATGCCGTCGGCACCGATGAACATCGAGCGCACCGCCGCCACCGCGCCGTCCCGCCGCAGCATGTAATGCTGCCAGCCGCGTCGGCCGGCCAGCGCCAGCAACCACGGTGAGGTCGGCAACCGATATTGGCTGTCGATGAACCCGGCCCATTCCCTTGCCGTTGCCGGCGTCACCCGCTCGACCGAGACGTTCTCAGTCGGGAAAAGCGGCTCCGCTGGCAATGGCGCGGCGTCGCGAAAGATGCGTTCCCAGCCGCCCTGACGCTGCAAGCCGCGCGCCTCGAGCCAGCAGCTGAGCGTCGCCGGCTCGGTATGTGGATTGGTGTAGAACCAGGGCCGCAGAATGCCGGCGTCGCGATAATGCGCCAGAAGCGCGTCGAGCCGGCTCTCGGTGGCTGCGCTATCGACACCGAGATTCTTGACGCAGTTGAAATGGATGAACGGGATCGTCGTGCAGGTGGTCCAGACGAGATCGCCATCTTCGGCGATGGCAAGGCCTTGCCTTGCGGCAAAGTCTGCCGGGGCGGCGCGATAGAGGTCGAGCCAGGCATCGACCTCGGCGCGTTCGATGACGCGGCTGAGATCGCCAGATATCTCGTCGATCCCGATGGCGGGCGAGCATGGCTCCGGCGGGACTACGGGCTGCAATTCCGACAGGGCGGTGGGCTGCATGACGTCCTCCACGTGGTGCCTTACACCGTAAGATTAGTAGAGACTAATCTCATGCCGTGAGTTGTCAAGCCGAGGCAGCGACGTGGCCGAACATTGGAGGGACAGCACACCTCCGCCCGGCCAACGTCCCGCTGCAAAGCTCTAACAATTCGATTCAAACTTTGTTGGTAGTTTCTTGTTAAGAATCCAGCTTGGTTTGTCCGGCGGCGTTGTCCTGCCTTCGGTCTGTTGTGTTTTGCGTACAGGTCCAGATGCGGTTATCAGGCGTCGTCATCTTTTCGATCGCAGCGCTGTGCCTTGCCGGCTGCACGTCGACCTCCGGCGTCGATGCGCTGCAAGTGCCGTCCAGCGAGACCACCAGCTCGGTTGTGCGCCCCCCCGCGCCGGTGGCATCTGCTGCGAAAACTGATGCTGCGCCCGCCTTCGCGGAACAGGAGCAGGACGAACAGCCGGTCGCTACATTGGAGCCCGACCAAAGCATCGATCCGCCGGCCGAGGTCATCGCGCTGGTGTCGCCGCCGAAGCGGCTGACACGCGCAGCACCGGCGATGCTTGCCGAGCCGGTCACGCGCTATGGTTTTCGCGACGCCAAGCCGATCAATTTCGGCAAGGCATCCTCGCCGAGGCGCCTTGCCGTCCATGGCGTCGACGTTTCGCGCTGGCAGGGCAATGTGAACTGGCAAAAGCTGCGCGCCCAGGGCGCCAACTTCGCCTACATCAAGGCGACCGACGGCGGCGATCATCTCGACCCGATGTTTACCAGGAACTGGCGCAGTGCCGACGCCGCCGGCCTCAAGCGCGGCGCCTATCACTTCTTCTATTGGTGCCGCACCGCCGGCGAGCAGGCCGACTGGTTCATCCGCAATGTGCCGAGGGTCGAGGGCGCGCTGCCGCCGGTGATCGACGTCGAGTGGAACGGCGACTCCAGCTGCAAGCGCCGCCCGTCGCGGCAAAAGGTGCTGGAGAAGATGCAGGTGTTCATGGACAAGCTCGAGCGCTACTACGGCCAGCGCCCAATCATCTACACCGCGCCTGACTTCTACCGTGACAATCTCAGGGGCGCCTTCCCAGATTATCCATTCTGGCTGCGCGCCGTGGCGGCGCACCCATCAAAGGTTTATCCCGGCCGCAAATGGCTGTTCTGGCAATATTCCGGCTCCGGCCTGTCGCACGGCGTAAGAGGCCGCATCGACCTCAACGTGTTCCGTGGCGATGAGCGCGCCTGGCGCGACTGGACTGGCGGACGGCAGATGGTGGCCGAGGCGGAATGAGGGCGGTCGCGCCTATTCCAGCTTTGGTGGATTTAGCCGAAGCCTCTCCGCGGTCGTCATCCTAGGGCGGAGCAGGAGCGAAGCGACGTCGCGCAGACCCTAGGATCCATATGTGGACGGCGCCCTGCCTGCAACGGTTGTTTTGCGTCGTTTTCGATCGCTTGCGTCCATATGTCCGGCCTTTGAG